>JAYWIP010000049.1:0-3046 GCA_039794465.1 Nitrospira sp. | reverse complement strand
GCCATAAGTGGCGCAGCCCCCCGACCTCCCCGCAACTACCGGCTCGCCCATCGGATCCTTTACATAGGGGATATGCTCATACCGCGATCCCGCGTAACCTCACTCTCGACGGAACGTTCTCAGAATTTATGGGCCAAACATGGTCGCATTCATTCCAAGATGAACCGCAATGCTGGCGGCATAGCCCAAACCAATGGCCCAAATCCATTTCAGGTGGGCCGAGAACGTATAGATCCCTCGCGCCTGCCCCATCAGAGCGACCCCGGCTGCCGACCCGATAGACAACAGCGATCCGCCGACACCGGCTGTCATCGTCACCAAGAGCCATTGGCCAAGGCTCATATCCGGGTTCATGCTCAACACGGCAAACATGACCGGAATGTTATCGACAACCGCTGAGAGAATCCCGACAAGGATGTTCGCGGTTGTGGCGCCCAAATCCTTATAGAGAACATCGGAGAGGGCCGCCAAATACCCCAAGGCGCCGAGCCCGCCGACGCAGAGCATAATCCCGTAAAAGAACATCAGCGTATCCCATTCCACGCGCTTCATGCTGATGAACACATCGAACGGCTTGACCGCGGGCTTCAGAGCCGCACCGAGGCTTGTGGTACCGTCAAACGCAGGAGGTTCAGCCCATTCATCCAATTCCTTCCGCCGAAGAAAATATCCGTGGACCTTCAGGATTCCGAGTCCGGTCATCATGCCGAGAAATGGGGGCAGATCGAGAACATGATGCAGGAGCACCGTTCCCGCGATTGTGGCGAGAAACAAAGCCACGATGACATACCCACCGCGCTTCACCGCGACCGGTTCCGCACTGGCTGCAGGCTTGTCGCGCGGAATCGTAAGGGACATCAGGGCCGCAGGGACAAACCAGTTTGTGAGAGCAGGAACGAACAGCGCGAGAAAGTCTCCAACACCCACCACGCCTTTCTGCCAGACCATGAGGGTCGTGATATCGCCGAAGGGACTGAATGCCCCGCCCGCATTGGCGGCCACCACCACATTGATGCAGGCCACGCTGATGAATCGCGCATTCCCTGCCGCTATGGCCATGACGACGGCTCCCATCACCAGCGCCGTCGTCAGATTGTCCGCCACCGGGGAGATCACGAACGCCAGAACCCCGGTCACCCAGAATACCCCGCGCAACGACCAGCCTACTGACACCAGGGCTGTCCGTAACGCCGCAAAGACGTTCCGTTCCACCATGGTATTGATGTAGGTCATCGCGGAGAGGAGAAACAGCATCAACTCAGCATATTCCAGTAGATTGTGGCGCAGGATCTCGGCAACCAGATGGGTTTGCTGTTGCGAGGCATAAGCGATGGCCGTCAGGATCCAGATAACACCGGCCGCCACCATGACGGGCTTCGATTTGCGGAGATGCAGACTCTCTTCGACAATCACCAGGAGATAGGCGACCCAAAACACAACCAACGCCGCATAGCCTGTCCAGTGTTCCGTAAACTTCATCAATGGGCCCCCTCACTTCCGGTGGCACACCAGACAACGCGTCTCAACGGCCCCTGACCGGTTGTCGTTGATGATCCTTCAACACGCACATCACACTCCACCATCCCAATCCTGCCATCCCAGCCATGGACGGACGATGCCAGATTTCGATCGCTACGATGGACGAAACAACGGAGCACATCCCCTCTTTCGCTCTGGGATTTTATGAATCGCGGCACAGACAACCACTCATCGCTTCGGTCTCAATGAAAATGTGGATCGGATCACTGATCGGCAGGATGAACGGCCGGTCGTGCCCTCCCTCTCAACACTCATGTCGGCTTTACGGTGCCCCCGGGACTTCGCAAAATCTGTCCGGCCATATCCGGCGTCCCGTCGAGTCGATGGACGAGAAAGCGGAGGACGTCTTCTATCTCACCCTGATGCTTCAGAAAATATCGGGCCCGTGATTCAGCCCGGTGTCCTATTCGCACCCCCATGATGAGTCCTTCCTCCAATCCAAACACATCTTCGTCCGTTTCATCATCGCCGACGAAGAATAGGCCTCGACATCGAAGGTGAACCATGAGGTCGAGTGCGGCTGCTCCCTTTCCTATGTTCCCTGGCGGCAAGGCGTTCACCGAGGCTTTTCCTCCGATGAGCCGTGGCGCGGGCGTCAGTCGATTGAGGAGGAGGACCAGCGTGCGCTCGACTGCGGCCAGGTCTTTGGCGCACCGATAATGGAAGGTGAGGGTGTATCGTTTGTTCTCGACCTCCACGCCGGTATCCTTGAACAGTCCGGCAAGGTCTCTATCTATTTGCGTCATCCATTCCAGACAGGTCCGTTCCGCTTTTTGCAGCGCAGCCGGAGGCGTGAGCGGACCTTCCACGCCATGGTTGCCAATGAGATGGGACACCGCGCCGTTCACGCGAGGCCTCAGATCGTCCAGTGCGCGTCCTGACACAATGGCGCAGGACGCGCGTTTGGCGAGTTCTTGCAACCATTCGTCTGTGGTCGGGGCCAATTTGACGCTCTGACGTTCCCGCGAGATTTTTGCCAAGGTGCCGTCGAAGTCGAATGCATAGAGCACGGGACGTTCCGCAACCGCCCTTAAGGCCTCACGTCCCTCATCCGATAGAAGATAGATCATGCTTGATCCCCCATAGTGGCACGAACATCCCGCTCACCCATTTGACGAAGGAGACGGGCACGTTGTCTCATGCGAGCCGCATCCATCAACATCCGACCCGCCCAGCGATAGACGTTGAACTCCTGTACAAGGCCGCGGAGACTCCGCATCCGAGCCCGCTGCTCGGTCCCCGGCATGGTCAAGGCCAGATGCATGGCGGCGGCGCATTCGTCGATATTGTAGGGATTCACCACGAGTGCCTCCGCCAACTCGGTCGCCGCGCCGGTGAACTGGCTGAGGATCAGCACCCCCTGTTCGTCATCCCGCGCCGCAACGAATTCTTTTGCCACCAGGTTCATGCCGTCGTGGAGACTGCTCACGACACAAAGGTCGGCCGCGCGGTAGTGCGTCGCGATCTCGTCAGGGCTATGGTGTTTGATCTCGAGGTGGATCGGCCG
>JAYWIP010000048.1:0-8283 GCA_039794465.1 Nitrospira sp. | reverse complement strand
CTTTGACAGCCGCGCACCTTGAACGGTGCCGGACGTACGCTGACTAGGCCTTCTGGACGGTCTTGAGAGCATAGGGTATCTGCTCAATCACATCTCCGGCAATGAGTCCTGCATGTCCTTTGTCAGCTGCGGCCAGGTCTCCGGCGCACCCATGCAGATAGGTGCCCGCGCAGGCGGCTTCCCAGGGTGCCAACCCTTGTGCCAGCAAACCGACGATCATCCCCGTCAAGACATCGCCTGTACCGGCCGTTGCCATACCGGGATTCCCGGTTGGACAGATGGCCGCGGCTCCGTCCGGCCTGGCCACGACCGTCTTGGCGCCTTTCAGCACGACAAACGTGCCTCGTTCCCGTGCAAACCGAACAGCGGTCCCGATACGATCCGCGTTGATGCTCTGGGGGGTGGCATTGGCTTCCAGCCGGGCCATTTCGCCCGGATGAGGTGTGAGGATCGGAGGGGTCTTGCACGCCGTCAACACCGAGGCACGTCCGGCCAGTGCATTCAGCGCATCGGCATCCAGGACGGCCGGCCGATCGAGATCTTTCATCAGCGCTTGCACCAGTTCCACGGTTTCCGGGTGGGTGGATAGTCCTGGTCCGATCGCCACGGCGGTTCGGGTGGTGATGAAGGTTTTCAAGCGGTCCAACGCCGACCGGGAAAAGGTCCGCGCCTTCGTGTCCGGCATCGGGATCGTCATGGCTTCCAACAGTTTCGACTCCAACACGTCATTGACACCGGCGGGGACAGCGACGGTCACGAGACCAGTTCCAATACGAAGCGCGGCCTTGGCGGCCATGGCCGCCGCGCCGGTCTTACCGACGGAGCCCGCGATGATGCCGGCATGGCCGAACGTGCCTTTGTGGCTTGCCGGCCTGCGGGCGGGCAGAACGGCGCGCACGGAGGCCGGTGTGATCAGGGTCGTGTGGCTCATGACGGCCTCGATGTAGGCCTGAGGAATGCCGATATCAATGAGGCTGACCGATCCAGAAAGATCGACCCCATGGCTCTGATACAGTCCCAATTTCGGGAGGCCGAATGTCACGGTGAGCGACGCTCGGACAGCTCGACCGAGAATGGCACCGGTATCGGCATGGAGGCCGGATGGAAGATCAGCGGCTACGACCGGGCGTCCAGCCTCATTGATACAGTCGATCGCATCGGCGTAATGCGCGGTGACATCGGAGGATAGGCCGGTTCCCAGCAGCGCATCGATGATGAGGTCGCTCTCACGGAGCAGCGAGGACACGAGGCTTTTTGAGGTATACAGGTGCACGGCCGACTTGCCCGCCGTGCGGACGAATTGCCGGTACATTACCGCGGCGTCACGACTCAATTCCGAGGCGGGTGACATCATGAGGACCTGGACCTGTGTCCTGCGGCGATGGAGCAACCGTGCCGCGACAAATCCATCGCCACCGTTGTTGCCTTTCCCGCAGAGGATGATCACGCGCTTCCCTTGCGTGGAACCGAAGGTCTGTTCAAGAGCGGCCACCAGGCCGGAGCCGGCCCGGTCCATCAGCACTCGTGCCGGGATGCGGGCTTCTCCGATCGTGCGGCGATCCAGCTCCTGCATCTGTGTGCCGGTGATGATCTTCGTCATGGTAAACCGAGGATGGTGAACAGGCAGACCCAGTGGCCGGCAGCATTAACTGAGCAAGGATTTCATTTCTTTCACGGCCTGCTCGAGGCCGACCAGCACGGCCCGCGCTATGATGCTGTGCCCGATGTTGTACTCGACGATCTCAGGAATATGTGTCAGGCGTTTCACATTTCGGTAATTCAATCCGTGGCCCGCATTGACGCCGATTCCAAGCTTGTAGGCGAACTTCGCCGCCTGGGTGATGGCTTCAAACTCGGCGTCAGCCTCTTTGGAGCGGGTCGCATTCGCATAACGGCCGGTGTGTAGTTCGACGAAATCGGCGGACACTTTGTGAGCAGCCTTGATCTGAGTGAGATCAGGTTCGACAAAGAGGCTGACGGGAATTCCGCCGTTGTGCAGCAACGTGATGATGCCCTCGATGCGATCACGCTGGCCGGCGACGTCCAGCCCGCCTTCGGTTGTGAGTTCCTGCCGTTTCTCCGGGACCAGCGTGACGAGATCCGGTTTGACTGTGAGCGCGATCTTCGCCATGGCGTCGTCCGCCGCCATTTCCAGGTCGAGTTTGGTACGGGTGATTTCACGCAAGAGCCGGAGGTCCCGGTCTTGGATGTGCCGGCGGTCTTCGCGCAGGTGGACGACAAGTCCATCTGCCCCGGCCAGTTCGACGAGGATGGCCGCCGCCAGGGGATCCGGATCGTTCCCTCCCCGTGCCTGCCGCAACGTCGCTACATGATCGATATTGACGCCAAGCCGGGCCACTAATTCTCCCTTCAGCTCTATATGGGTGCTGAGGAAAGCGGGGCAACGAGATGATGTGGTATTGGGATCTATTACTAACAGAAAGCCGTGAGGGGGAGCAAGGACGAACTCGCCGATCGTGGACCGAAGAGGTCGCGACGACGACTGAGAGCATGGATTCAGAACCCCACAGAATCACAAGGTAAATTGACTCAGGCACAGGCGTCAATTTAGAATAGAGCCTTCTTGGGGCTCCTCCTGATAGGCGCGATCAGAAGCAGGGTGCCAAACTCAAACTATATCGCGCATCACACACGAGTCAGGAACATTTATGGGGTTGGGCGACGGGTTTTACCGAATCAAGCGACTCCCTCCGTATGTCTTCGCGCAGGTGCAATCGCTCAAGCTCGACGCTCGGCAGCGCGGCGAGGATATCATTGATTTCGGCATGGGGAATCCCGACCAGCCGACGCCGCCGCACATCGTCGAGAAGTTGATCGAAGCGGCCCGCAAGGGGAAGAATCACCGCTACTCCGCGTCGCGCGGGATAACCAAGCTGCGCCATGCGATCTGCGGGTGGTATAAACGCAACTACGATGTCGATCTGGACCCGGAAACGGAAGCGATCGTCACGATCGGATCAAAAGAGGGTCTGGCACACTTGGCCTTGGCCATGATCGGTCCCGGTGATGTGGTGTTGACTCCGACCCCGACCTACCCGATCCATATGTACAGTTTCATCATCGCGGGCGGCGAGGTCCGCGGGATCGAACTGCGCCAGGACAGCGATTTTTTCGAAGATCTCCTGCGGGTCTACCGCCAGACGTTTCCACGACCGAAGATCCTCGTCATCAATTTCCCGCATAATCCGACGACGGCCGTCGTGGATCTGGAGTTCTTCAAGAAGATCGTGGCCTTTGCCAAGGAACACAACGTCATAGTCATTCATGATCTGGCCTATGCCGATCTGGTGTTCGACGGCTATAAGGCGCCGAGTTTTCTTCAAGTGCCCGGCGCGAAAGATATCGGAGTGGAATTCTACACGCTCTCCAAGGCCTACAACATGCCGGGATGGCGGGTGGGGTTCTGTGTGGGCAACCGCGAGGTTGTGGGTGCACTGGCGAAGATCAAGAGCTATCTCGACTACGGTATCTTCCAACCAGTCCAGATCGCGAGCGTGATTGCCCTGAACGGACCGCAGGAATGTGTCAAGGAGACAGTCCTGCGCTATCAGAAACGGCGTGATGTGCTCGTCGGTGGGCTGAACCGCATCGGTTGGAATGTCGCCAAACCGCTGGCCACGATGTTTGTGTGGGCCCGCATCCCACTGCCGTATCGCCACATGGGTTCGCTGGAATTCTCGAAACTGCTGCTCAAGGAAGCGAAAGTCGCGGTTTCGCCGGGGATCGGTTTTGGCGAAGGCGGCGATGAATTTGTGCGCTTCGGGTTGGTGGAAAACGAACATCGAACTCGCCAGGCGGTCAGGGGCATCCGGAAAGCGCTCAAGCTCGACGGAGCCGAAGAATGAAATCACGTATCGGAGTCGGCATCATCGGGTTTGGCACAGTGGGCGCCGGAACGGCGAAAGTGTTGCTCGATCACACCGCGCTCATTCGCCGCCGTGTCGGTGTGCCGATTGAGCTGATCCGCATTGCGGATCTCGACGTCACGCGAGATCGCGGCCTCTCGCTTCCCCCCGGTACATTGACGACCGACGCGAAACAGGTGCTCAACGATCCCGCCGTCGATATCGTCATCGAGTTGATCGGCGGCTACGACACCGCCAAGCGGGTCATCCTGGACGCGATCGCCGCCGGCAAACAAGTGGTCACGGCCAACAAGGCGCTGCTCGCGCTTCACGGAGAGGAGATCTTCGAGGCCGCGTCGCGCAAGGGTGTGGACGTGGGATTCGAGGCCAGTGTGGGCGGGGGAATCCCCGTCATTCGGGCGCTGACGGAAGGGTTGGCGGGCAATACGCTCCAATCCATTTACGGCATTATCAACGGCACCTCGAATTATATCCTGTCACGAATGACTCATGAGGGCCACAGTTTCGAAGCCGTGCTCAAAGACGCGCAGCAAGCCGGATACGCCGAGGCGGACCCCACGTTCGACGTAGGGGGTATTGATTCGGCGCACAAACTCGCCATTCTGGTGAGCCTCGCCTACGGCACGCCCGTCAATTTCAAAGAGATTTACACGGAAGGGATCACCCACATCACGCCGACCGACATCGCGTATGCGAAAGAGTTCGGCTTTACCATCAAGCTGCTGGGCATTGCCAAGCTTGTGGACGGCGAAGTGGAAGCCCGCGTGCATCCCACGATGCTGCCATCGCACTCCCCGATCGCGCAGGTTGAGGGAGTCTATAATGCGATCCAGCTGGTCGGTGATGCGGTCGGGGACGTGGTGCTCTATGGGCGGGGGGCCGGCTCGATGCCGACCGGAAGCGCTGTGGTGAGCGACGTGATTGCGATCGGACGGAATCTGCTCAAGAGCGCGGTTGGACGAGTGCCTCCCGCGTCGTTCCAACAGGACCAGCGGCGGCCTCTGCGCATGAAACCGGTGGAGGAGATCAGTTCGCTCTACTATCTGCGGTTCATGGTGGTGGACCGTCCCGGCGTGTTGGCGCAGATTGCCGGTGAACTCGGCCGCTGCGGAATCAGTATCTCGTCGATGCTGCAGCAGGGACGCCGGGAAGGGCAGACCGTGCCGGTGGTCATCAAGACCCACATGGCGAGAGAACGCGACGTGCAAACCGCGCTCCGCGAGATCAACCGAAAACCCTTCGTGTCCGAACCGGCGACGCTCATTCGGGTGGAAGGCAAAGATGAGTGATAGTGGAGTAATCGGATGACTCGCTGGCGCGGCATCATCGAGGAGTATCGCAAGTTTCTTCCGGTGTCGGAGAAGACCCCGGTCATCAGCTTGGCGGAGGGGAACACGCCGCTGATTCGCGCGGCGCGGCTGGCCAAGGCGATCGCTCCGGGCATCGACTTGTATCTCAAGTTCGAGGGGATGAATCCCACCGGCTCCTTCAAAGATCGCGGCATGACGATGGCCATGTCGAAAGCGGCGGAGAGCGGCGCGCGGGCCGTGATGTGTGCTTCTACCGGCAATACGTCTGCTTCGGCGGCCGCCTACGGGGCCCGCGCCGGACTGGCCGTCTATGTCTTGATCCCGGCCGGAAAAATCGCGATGGGGAAACTCTCTCAAGCGATGATGCACCAGGCCACGGTGATTCAAATCGAAGGAAATTTCGATCAAGCGTTGTCGCTGGTCAAGGATCTTTCGGCCTCGTATCACATCGAGCTGGTGAATTCCCTGAATCCCTTCCGCATCGAGGGGCAGAAGACCGCCGCATTCGAGGTCTGCGATCAGCTCGGTGACGCCCCGAACCTCCATGTACTGCCGGTGGGCAACGCCGGGAACATTACCGCCTACTGGAAGGGCTACCGCGAATATCGCCAGGCCAATCAAATTGCCAAACTCCCCCGCATGATGGGATTTCAAGCGGCGGGGGCGGCGCCCATCGTCCTGGGCCGGGTGGTCGAGCAACCGCACACCATTGCCACGGCGATTCGAATCGGCAATCCGGCCAGCTGGTCCTCGGCCTTGACCGCGGTCCAGGAATCCTCCGGCGCCATTGATATGGTGACGGATGAAGAAATTCTTCAAGCCTATTCGGCCGTGGCGGCGGCGGAAGGCGTGTTTTGCGAACCGGCCTCCGCCGCATCGGTCGCGGGTGTGGCGAAATTGCACCGGGCGGGTGCGCTGCGGGAAGGCGACACGGTGGTCTGCACGCTGACCGGGCATGGCCTGAAAGACGCCGATACCGCCATCGGTGTGTCGAAACCTCCGTTAACTGTCAAGGCGACACGCGAGGATGTCGCCCGGCTGTTGCAGATATGAGCGTGGTGCAGTCCAGATGAAATATGTGATCGTGCATGCCGGCGGAATGGCCGATCAACCCCGGCAGGAACTCGGCGGGCGCACTCCGCTCCAAGCCTCCGCCACGCCTCACCTCGACCGTCTGGCGCAGGCCGGAGAACTCGGCCAGCTCGCGATTTCCTCCGACAGCGTCGCGCATGGCAGTGGGTTGAGCGGTACGGCCATCCTCGGATATGACCCCAAAAAATTCTATCACGGCCCCGGTCCGCTGGAAGCAGCCAGTTTGGGGGTGTCTGTCACGGAGCATGACGTGGTGTATCGCTGCACAATGGTGACGTTGAAACCGGAAGGCGGGAAAACGGGGGGCGACATCAAGAAATTGGGCCCGCATGTCGTCATGGACGATGCGACGGCCGGCCTGATCGAGACCGAAGAAGCGCGAGAATTGATCGAGGCGATTAATGAACAGCTCGGATCCGAGACCATCCAATTTTATCCCGGATCCGGCCATCGTCATCTCATGGTGTGGGTGAACGGAAAACCGAGAGCCCTCTGTGTTGATCCGCAGACGGTGCTCGGCCGGTCCATCGCGGACGCCCTGCCCAAGGGGGACGGGGCGGACATCCTTCGAAAGCTCATGGATGCCTCGCACCTGATCCTGCGCGATCATCCCATCAATGATGAGCGTCTGGCGGCGGGGAAAAAACCTGCGAACTGTGTCTGGCTGTGGGGTGAAGGGCGGGCTGTCCTATGGCCGAGTTTGCCGGAAAAGTACCGGATCAAGGGTGCAGTGGTCGCCACCAGCGATGTGCCGCGCGGTATCGGCATCTGCGCGGGACTTGATGCGGTGGACCCCGAACGGTTGGCCGGCGGAGACCTCCGCGCGAAGGCGGACGCAGCGCTCGCGGAATGCGCCAAGAAAGATTTCATCTACGTCCATGCAAGCCTGACGGACGACGTGATTCACAGCGCCGATATGAACGCAAAGGTGCGGGGCATCGAAGCGTTTGACCGAGACCTGGTCGGGCCCTTGTTGGAAGGATTGGAGAAGCAGGGACCGTATCGGTATCTGGTGGTGAGCGATCAGGGGAAATCGGAGGGCTTGCCCATCTATGCCTTTGGAGAAAGCGGCAAGCAGGGCTCTGCCGCCGCCGGTCGGCGGTTCACGGAGTCCGACGCGCAGGCCTCGAACCTTCCGCCTCGCGATGCCACCAAGTTCGTCAACCGGCTTTTTGCGAACGGGTGAACCCGGTGGCCTTGATCGTCCAGAAATATGGGGGTACGTCCGTCGGATCAATCGAACGGATCCACCGGGTTGCCGACCGGGTGTCGCGGACGTTACAGGACGGGTATCGGACCGTCGTCGTGCTGTCCGCAATGAGCGGTGAGACGGACCGCTTGATCAAGCTGGCCCAGCAAGTGACGCCGACTCCGGACGAGCGGGAAATGGATATGCTGCTCTCCACCGGGGAGCGGGTCACGATCGCGCTGCTGGCCATGGAGCTGCGCGGGCGGGGGATCAATGCGCGGTCCTACACGGGCCGGCAAGTCGGCATCATCACCGACAGTGCCCATACCAACGCGCGCATCGCGCGCGTGACGGCGGATCGGATTCGCGACGCGCTGGGGGAAGGAATCGTTCCAGTCGTGGCGGGTTTCCAAGGCATCAACGAGCAGTCCGACGTGACGACGCTGGGGCGCGGCGGGTCCGACCTGTCTGCGGTGGCGCTGGCCGCGGCGTTGAAAGCCGACCGGTGCATCATCTACACCGACGTCGACGGCGTCTACACGGCAGACCCCAACATTGTGCCGGCGGCAAGACGCATCGACAAGATCTCCTACGAAGAGATGCTCGAAATGGCCAGCCTGGGCGCCAAGGTACTCCAGACCAGGTCTGTGGAGTTTGCGGCCAAATTCAACGTGCCGGTGGAGGTGAATTCGAGCTTCAAAGAAGGGAAGGGAACCCTCGTGACGAAAGAAGATACGGATATGGAAGCGGCGGCAGTAGCCGGGGTCACCGGAGACCGCAATCAGGCGAAGATCACGATCGTCGG
>JAYWIP010000047.1:0-9280 GCA_039794465.1 Nitrospira sp. | reverse complement strand
CTCCATTGCCCTGAGCGCGCTCTTCAGCTCTTCCTGCTTCGGCGTTCCGGGGAGAGGGGATGATCCCTCATGGAGGAGGGGATGGGTGGATCCGTGATCGGTGCGGGCATCAAGCCTGGAATGCCGAAATCCGTCGAGAAGGCGGAATCCGTTTCTCTCCTGTCGCATAGTCGTAGGCAACCCTCCTTTGCAGCCACGGCGTGAACGTACAGACCCCCACTGATAGTCCCCACCCATACCGAATTGCCTACCGTGCCGTCACCTGGCGTATCCGCCAGGTGACGCAGACTGTCAGAAACGGCATTTTCTCAGCGTCTGTACGGGCGGCGGCAGATCTTAAAAAAGGAGGGCTTATGTTGCTGATGGAGGAGACTCGGAAGGTTGAGTTTTGGGAAGACAGCCTGTTGGTCAAGACGTTGTCGGACAAAGATGAACTGCGCGAGTCCTTCCGTCTCCGCCATCAAGTATTCGCTGACCGGCTTCGATGGGTTCCGAGAAGCCAGGACGAATTGGAGCTGGACTCCTATGATGCCTACGCCACGTCGGTAGGGCTCTTCGACGGCAACCATCGCCTCCGGGGTGTTTTTCGTATGGTGAATTCGTCGTTTCCGTTCATGATGGAAAGCGAGTTCCGTGCGTGCCTGCTTCCCCAGTGCGAAATCAGAAAAGCGCCCGACACCGCTGAGATTACCAGGCTGGCCATCGATCCGACTCTAACCGAGAAAGGCCTCTCGAACCGCCTGATGCAGGTGCTGTTCAAAGGAGTTTATCAGTGGTCGATGCAGAATGAGGTCCGGTATCTCTACATGGTCGTTGAAAAGCGGTTCCTGCGCGTGCTTCGGGGAATGGGGTTCACGTGTGAAGCCGTGAGCCCGGCTGTTGCGCTCCCTCCGGCGGAAGCGCTTTCGATTGCCGCAGTCCTTGATTGGGAGCAGTTCCATGACACCTGTCCAGTGAAGCAACCGGCCTTTTATCACTGGATCAACTCGGTGGACGGCTCCGCCTCCTTTGAAAGGAGCGCGTTTATGGCGAAAGATTCCAGAGACGAACGCAACGGGATCAAGATGCATCAGGACGGTCGAGGAGAGCAGACGACGACCACGGAATTGGAGCAAGCGCTTATTGCGGCGTAGACAAGGGACAAAGCAGGAGTCGAACGCTGTTTTGCTACTCGGAGGGAAACAGGCCTTGCTCGATCGCGAACGCGACCGCTTGAGTGCGGGATCCAACGTCCAGCTTCATGAAGATGCTTTCGACGTGGAAGCGGACGGTGCGTTCGGTCACACCGATGATTCGCGATATTTCCCAGTTGGTTTTTCCCTGTTTCATCCATTCGAGTACCATCATCTCACGCCGTGAAAGCCCCTTCACTCGGTTTGCCTGGGGGGTATTCGCGTTGGCGATAACAACTCGATGCAGGGTGGGCAGCAGATACTCGAGCAACTTTTTATATCGGATGGTGTTCTCAGCGTCCCCTCCGGCGAAGGAGAAGAACGACGCGAAGCCGCGTTGCTGCTCAAGCATGCCCGTGGTAATTCCATGTGTCAGGCCATAGGAACGGGCCTCTTCGACGAACTCAAGCTGCTTTTCAGATGCGGCGGTCTCGTAAGCTTGTTCCCAGACCTGAGTTTCGAAGGTATTGATGGCCCCTTGCAGGACGGGGTCAACAGTCGCGTATCCATTCCGGCCGTACTTATAGAGCCAATCATTTGAATAGCTGACGTTGAGCACGCTGTTGAACTCCTGGAAAGATCCGTTTGGGTTCAACTGGACGACACCGCCGATCACCCGAGGGCAGGAGACCACCTGTTGGATCATCTGTAGGATCTGATACACGTCCTCTCCGGTCGTGGCATCAATCGAGTAGTGCAAAATTTCGCACACCTTCTGCATTTCCTGCTTCGTGAAATCCACGAAGAGTTCTGCTGGAAACGGTCGGCGCTGAATAGCCGCCGGCGGGGCTGGTTGTAGATGGCGCCCGTGGTGCGCTTGGAAGGCAGGTTGCACCGCTGCGTTTTTGCCACGTCTGTGTCGAATGAAGGGAAAGGTTTCTCGTAGGGTATCTTCAGAAATGTGTGCAAATTGATCGAGAGGTCTACCCATGCGCGTATCTCCTCTCAACGCGGGTTAACTTCTGTATAACCACGCAGGACGTTACCATAATTTGCCGAAGAAATACGAGATAGGTCCATACAGGCCATCAAATAGGTCCTTTTGGCCCTAGTCCCCTTTTTTGTTGATATGAGGTACGGCTTCGGGTTGTACTTGCGCGGCTGAGGGGGCTCGACTTGCTGCGTGGCTTGGTAGAAATGGTGCGGGGTAGTCGCAGGTTTGCGGTAGCTCTCATAGCAGGGGGCACGCTTCTTCTCCCTTCCATGCTTGGAGCGCAAGCCCTTCGGTTTCAGCCTCAAGGCGTCGTTGCAGCCGGGCAGGGGAATGCCTTTTCGGCACAGGCCGATGATCCGTCGGCGATTCACTATAACCCCGCGGCGCTCAGCCAGGTCAAGGGTGTGCAAGCATTGTTCGGAACCGCCCTACTCGGTGGCTCGATTCAGGCAAATAGTGCGTCAGGGATCGAGACTCACGGCGATTTCGGAGGAGTTATTGCCTTTCCCCCTCCAGGGCATAGCTATGTCAGCGCCAACCTTGCGGCACTCGGCCTGCCACGCTTGTCCGCTGTGACAATAGGACTCGGTGTGAACTCTCCGTTTGGTCTCCTCACACGGTATCCGGCGGACGGCCCGTTCAATACTGCGGCGACCTCCGCCGCCCTTCCGTTGCTCGCGATCAAGCCGACGATCGCCTATCAAGTGACCGACTATTTGGCGGTGGGCGTGAGCGCGGATATCTATACCTTTGCGCCGTTTCTCGGGCAAGGGCACGCGGAGCAGAAATCGGTCGGGGCGGGAGTCTTCGGTATTCCGGCAGGCGCGTCCGTTGAGCTCAACGGCAAGGCGCCGGGGGCTGGAGCGACGGTCAGCATCCTTGTAACACCACTGAGAAATGAAGATGGAAAGCCACGGGTCTCCCTCGGGGTGATCTACCGGACTCAGGTCGTTCTGCCGTTGAACGGAGTCTTGTTGGTCGGGGGAGCCAAAGTGGCCGATGCTTCCACGAATCTGGTGCTTCCCCAAATCGTGACCGGAGCCGTCGCGGTCTGGCCGGTTCGGACTTCTGAGCGCGAGTGGAAAATCGAGGTCAATGCCGAGTTTGTGGGGTGGGGCTCATTCCGGAATCTCGACGTACAGTTGTCCAACGGAGCCATGATTCCCCAACCGGCGCAGTGGAAAAACGTCCCGGTCGTGGCGGTCGGAACTGAGTACAAGTGGCTCGATCCGAGCTGGCTCCCGCATTGGGAAGTCGCCGTGCGATCCGGCTACACGCGGACAGAAAATCCTGTGCCTTCTATGACGTTCAACCCTGCCACGATTTCCCTTTCGGCCCACACGCTGTCGGTGGGCGCGGGATTTCTGTGTAAAGGCCATGGAAAGTTTGTGGGGCTGATTCCGTGTAGCGATGAATCGGCATTGTGGCCGAAGGCGATCGGACTTGATGTGGCCTATCAGGAATGGTTCTACGACTCATTCCAGGTGACCGGTAACCTGAATCCGACGGTCAATGGATCCTACGATGCGAGCATTCATCTGGGCACGTTCAGCTTCAGATATTTATTCTAGGGGGGAACGTGACTGGGCTCCGCGCGTTGCCGCTGGGGCCGATGCCGAGGGCCGGTTGCTCAGCGCCTCGCGCAGCCGCAGAACGGTGTCGGTGCTTAATCCTGCGGCACGAAGGGTATCATCGCTGGCTGATGCCAGGTGATCGAGACTCCCGAACTGCTTCAGCAGCCGATTGCGCCGCATCGCACCGATGCCGGTAACCTGATCCAACACCGATGCCAGAAGCGCTTGCCCCCGCAGCTTCCGATGGAAGGTGATCGCAAAGCGGTGCGCTTCGTCGCGGATCCGCTGGAGTAGATGGGTGGCCGGTGAGTGCGGCCTGAGTACGATCGGGTTCTTTCTCCCCGCCAGAAACACCCGCTCCTCCTTATCGCCGCGGGCCTTCGCCAATCCGAGGATCGGCAGGGTCTGTTGCCCGGTCTCTTTCAGCCCTTCCAATGCGGCACCTAGTTGCCCGAGTCCACCGTCGATGAGGATCAAATCCGGCTGAGCCACGTTCTCCTCCCGTCCGTAGCGACGCGTGACCACCTCTTTCATGCTTGCGAAGTCATTGGCTCCCTCGACGGTCTGGATCTTGAACCGCCGGTAATCTGCCTTCTTCAATTGGCCGTCTTCCCAGACGACCATTGAGGCAACGGACTGGTTGCCTAGGGTATTGGAGATGTCGAAACCCTCAATCCGGCGCGGGATATGATCCAATCGCAGCAGCCGTTTCAGCTCTTCACCGGCTTGCCGGTCCAATTCTTCGTCGCGCAAATGGCCGGCGGCGGCGGCCGCCGCATTCTCCTCGGCCAGCAACACCAACTGATGTTTCACGCCGCGTTCCGGCGCCAGAACGCGGACAGGTTCTCCGCGTTTGTCGGAGAGCCACTGTTCAATCAGCGTCGTGTCTTCGAGATGGATGGGGATCAGGACTTCTTTCGGCGGCTGGCCGTCTTTGTTGTAGAACTGCTCGATAGCGGATCGAACCAGTTCCTCATCCGGCGCATCAGCCGATTGGGGCCAGAAGAAATCCTTGCGGCCGATCAGCAACCCGCCGCGCACGAAGAGGATTTGGAGATCCACCCCGGCGCCTTGCCGGGACAAGCCGATCACATCCTGTTCGGTCGCCGAGGTCTGCGTGATGCGCTGTTTCTCCAGCATCCGTTCGATCTTGAATAAGCGGTCCCGCACGCGCGCGGCCTCCTCGAACTCTTCCCGCTCGGCCGCGGCCTCCATCCTGGCGCGAAGGCCGTCGAGCAACTCATGGTCCCGTCCTTCGAGAAACTGTCGGACCTGTTTGACGATCTGATGGTACTCCTCCTTCGACTGGTTGCCGGTGCAGGGGGCCATACAGCGCTTGATTTCGAACTCGATGCAGGCGCGATCGGCGGTTCCATCAATGTCGATGGTACAGGTCGCCAACGGGAAGACGTGCTTAATCACCTTCAAGGTTTCGCGCAAGGCGTTGGCCGGGGTATAGGGCCCATAGTACAACGCACCATCCTTCTGGACGCGGCGCACGATCGACAACCGCGGGAAGTCATCCTTGATGGGCAGCCGCACATAGGGGTATTGCTTGTCGTCGCGCAGGACGATGTTGAAACGGGGTTTGTGGCGCTTGACCAGATTGCTTTCGAGAATCAAGGCTTCGAGTTCGGATCGGGTCACCATCGTTTCCAGGTCAGCGACCTGGCTGACAAGCAGCGTAGTTTTGGGGCTATGGTCGGTGCCTTTCTGAAAATAGGACCGGACGCGGTCGGCGAGCACCGCGGCTTTTCCGATATAGAGGATCTCTCCCTGTGCGTTCTTGAACAGATACACACCGGGGTTATCGGGCAGATGGGCGAGTTTGGATTGAAGAGGAGAGGCCGTCATTCGTCACCCGTCATTCGTCAAACGCAAGGATACCAGGATCCGAGCGAAAAGTTCTTCCGAATGGCGTACGACGCTTGACGACGGCGCTACTTGAGCCCCCGCACGAATGACGGGCTTAATGTGCCCCGTGCGACTTCGGCGACGGGGCCTTTCA
Organism: Nitrospira sp.; assembly: GCA_039794465.1. Taxonomy (GTDB): domain Bacteria; phylum Nitrospirota; class Nitrospiria; order Nitrospirales; family Nitrospiraceae; genus Nitrospira_D. The sequence continues at coordinate 3,592 of JAYWIP010000047.1, read as the reverse complement.
TGGTGAGATTGAAGTCAGGAGCCACGTCGATATTCAGCGTCCCGCCCGGCATGTTGACCGTGACCGGGCTCTTCACCAGTCCCAGACGCACCGCGGCGCTGGCCGCGGCGCACGACGACGAGCCGGAGGCTTGGGTTTCTCCGGCGCCGCGCTCCCAGATGAGGATGAAGATGTCCTTCGGCCCGGTGGGAACAGCCAACTGGACGTTGGTCCGTTTCGGAAACAGCCGGTGGTGCTCCAACGCCGGTCCGAGGGCTAACAGGTCTTCCCGCGACCAGGACTCGCCTGCGGGCTTGAAGACGACGCAATGGGGATTACCCACGCTCAGGCCGGTGAAGATCAACGAGCGGCCTGCGGCGTCGATCGGTTGCTGGATCAATTCCGGGACAGCGAGGGTGCAGGGAAGAGCGGCCGGCTTGAAGGTGGCCTGTCCCATTTCGACGGTCGCCGCGCCGGCGTCGCCATGGCGATCCAGGTGCAACGCGATCGTCACGAGCCCGCCCTTTGTCTCCACTGTGAAGTGTTTCTTCTTCGTCTTGCCGGTCGCGTGGAGATAGCGTGCAAAGATCCGGAGGCCGTTCCCGGATTTTTCCGCTTCGCTGCCGTCCGGGTTGAAAATGCGCAGCCCGAAATCGGCTTTTGTTGAGGGGACCAGGGCCAGAATCCCGTCGCTGCCGAGTCCCCAGTTGCGGTTGCAGATCAGCTCGATATGCTTGGGTGTAAGCTTAAAGGTCAATTCTTTGGGGTCCATGACGACATAGTCGTTGCCGAGCCCATGTCCCCGGAAAAACCCGTTCTTCATCGGCCATCTCCTTGTGGAATGTCTCGTTACACGATCTTCACGCCGGCCGGTCGTTCGATCAGTTCAATCTCGTAGCCGTCCGGAGCGTCAATGAAGATGAAACGGCTGCCGGACGAAGATGTGGTCGGACCATCAGTGATCCGGATCCCCTGCGCGGTGAGCGACGCCATCGTGTCCTCAAGGCTCTCAATTTGAAACGCAAGGTGGACAAGGTCTTCTTGGACCTTCACCGGCCCGCTGGGAGGAAAACTGGTGAGCTCGATCAGTTCGTCGCTATTGGGTACTTTCAAGAAGGCGAGATGCGATCCGCGCGGAGAGGTTTTCCGTTCGATGACCTCAAGGCCCAGAACAGTCGTGTAAAACCGGATCGTCTCGTCCAAATTGCTGACCCGCATACGGGTGTGGAGGAGCTTTGTGACTTTCATGAGAAGAGCTTATAGCAGATGGGGTATGGCTGATGGCAAGACCGATCTGGCACCTTTTTTCTCTGATGCCAGATGTCATAAGCTATCAGCTATTAGCCATGGCCATGTCCAAGCCCATCCCGCGCGCGTTTTTCAACCGGCCCACCCTCACCGTGGCGCGAGCATTGGTGGGGAAATATCTGGTGCGCGAACATCGGAACGGGTCCATGGCCGGCAAGATCATAGAAGTCGAAGCCTACATCGGGTCGAACGATCAAGCGTGCCATGCTTCGAAAGGCAGGACTGCCAGAACGGACGTGATGTTCGGTCCGGCCGGTGTCGCCTACGTGTATCTGATCTATGGGATGTATCATTGCCTCAACGTCGTGACGGAGCGAGAGGAATTTCCCGCGGCGATCTTGATTCGAGCGGTGGAGGTCGACGGTGAGCTGATTGATGGGCCGGGCCGCCTGTGCCGTGCGTTGAAAGTCGACCGATCGCTCCATCGGCTCGACCTCACAATCGGCAGAGGGCTGTGGTTCGAAGATCGCGGCGTCGAGGTGCCGCGCGGTCGAGTCGGACGGTTTCCTCGCATCGGTGTGGAGTATGCCGGCGAATGGGCGAAGAAACTCTGGCGGTTCCGGTTGCGGGTATCACAGTAAGATCAACGGGGCAGAAAATACAACGGGGGTACCGTCAGATGACGGTACCCCCGTTGTATTTCCGCAGGCCAGTGCTTACGGAATCTTCCTGTTATCGGTGATTTTCGTAGCGGATGTCACGGGTGGAGCGATCTTAATCTGCGGGCCTTGCACGTTCGGGAGCCGGCCGGCGCCCTGTCCTGCCGTAATGCGGGCATTGTCTGTCTTGGTCAGTTCTTGCTTGGTGTGCTTGTCATCGAACCCGGCAGATTTCATGAGGGAGGCCTCACCACGGGCGTCCGGTTGGCCGGGATCGTTGGCGGTCGGCTGGCCCGTCACCGGGCTCCCGGAGTTCTTCATCGGATAGCCTTCGTGCTTTGGAAGCAGCGCCGGATTGGCTGAGGCCATCGACAGCGCACAGAGGACAGCGGAGGCAGTGACAACCGCAGCGATGACAAGTTTCATGATCCTACTCCTTTGAGAAAAGAAATGGTGGCTGCACACTTCATGGTCAAGACGTGTGATACAGAAGCTCGTCGAGAACGGTCGGAATCATATCCACGCCGAGCGTGCTCTGTCAAACGGGCACGCCGTGCGCGACACGTATCTTGTGAACCCCGCTTCGCCGACTCAGCGAGGCGAGCGTATCTGGCAAGGAAAGATTAAGAGCCATGCGTTTTCCGTCTTACGCTTCACGAATGACGAGATGCGAATCACGGCGCTAGCTCGGTCGTCGGTGAGGGCGGCGCCCGCGTCCGCGATGACGGAAGGCCGGTCCGCGGCTCACTCCTGGCAGGCGGATGGTCACGGTGGTGCCTTCACCCGGCGCGCTGCCGATGGCGATGGAACCGCCGTGTTCTTCCACGATCTTCTTGACACTGGGAAGCCCCAAGCCGATTCCGGAGCGTTTCGTGGTGAAAAAAGGCTCGAAGACCTTGTCGACGAGGTCTTCAGGGATGGGGGCACCGTCGTTCTTGATGAGCACCTGCACCTCCAGACCTTTCCCGGCTCGGTGTTGGGTCACCTGGATATGCAGATGGCCGCCGGGCGTCATGGCCTCGCAGGCGTTCTTGAAAATACTTAAAAAGACCTGTTGGAGTTTCGCTTCGTCGGCGCGCACGGGCGCAATGACGGTGGGGTACTCCTTGGTCACCTGAATTCGGGTCGCTTCCAAGTCCGTGGCCAGTACGACCAGGGTACTGTCCAAGACTTCCGGGATTCTGCAGAGGTGGCGATTCAGCTCCAACGGCTTGGCGAAGTCCAGGATCTCGTTCAGGATCGCTTCGATCCGGATCAGGTCGCGCATGGCGTTCTCCACTCGCGTCTGCGGATCGAAATCCAGGATTCCTTCGCCGGTCACTTCTTCAAGTTGCGAACGAATCGAGGCCAAGGGTTCCCGGATTTCCGTGGCCAAGAATCCGCTGAATTCCCCGATGGCGGCTTGGCGTTCCTGCTTGCGGATAATAGGTTCGGACGGTACGGCGGCTGCCGGTTGCGGTACGGGCTCGCCTGAGCCGGGTGCGGGGGCGGAACCCGGTTGCAGAATCGGCGACTGCAGGAGGTCCGCGAGTTTGAGAATGATGGGTTCCAGCGTGCGGGCGTCCGTGCTCTGGTACCGTTGCGGCTCTTTCGATCCCAACGTCAACGTGCCGCCGACCTGGCCGCGCACGAAGAATGGGACGACCAGGGACGACTGGAACCGGTCTTTAAAGAGATGCTTATGGTCCAGGAAGCGGCCTTGTGTG
>JAYWIP010000046.1:0-5720 GCA_039794465.1 Nitrospira sp. | reverse complement strand
GGTGCTGTAGAAGAATGGGGCAGATACGAGCAAACTTCCACATTTCAATTGCTGGCCTGGTGATGCAGGGATTTGGGCGAGAGAATGGTTCCGCACACCTTTGGCAGCAGGCCGCTAGTCATAGATTCGTTCGCCGCGCGTGAGCCACATCCCCCAGAGTTTTGAGTAGGCGTGGATCGATTTCGTTTCAGTGCCATCGCCGACCACCACGGGATGTCCAGTATTAACCCATTCGAAGATGCCGCCGTAGACGTTGACGACGTTTGGATAGCCTTGCCAGTGCAATTGTTCCGCGATGCGTTCACTGCGGTATCCCACTGAACAATAAACCGCGACCGGTGACTGCGGGTCGATATCGGCCAGCCGATTCAACGAGAAGTCCTCGTAGCCGACCCAGGTGGCCCCTGGAATATGACTGACTTCAAACTCCCGGGAAGAGCGGGCATCGAGCAGTTGGTAGTGTTCGGAGGCAAGTCTGTCGACGGATATTTCCGGGATACTGTGGGACAGTATTGTGGACAGCAGCAGGTCATAGGCCTTGTCGCCCACATGCACCGGCGCTTGGAGGTTTCGTCCCCACAGGAAGACGATTATTCCGAGCACGACCAATCCGAGTGTCAGGAGGTAACGCATCGGGAACCGTCTGGGGTGAGAAAGAGTGCCTCCAACGTGGCCTTAGTCGCATTGCTTAAACCGGGACTGCCGGCAACGTGTAACCAGCTCCTGCGCCTGCTCGATCTGCGCGGCAGTCATGTGTGGGCGCAACTCGTCTCGGCGCTTCAAGGCCGCCTTCCCGTCATCGCCAGTTAACATCGCACCGGCGAGGTCATACCACATGAACGCGCGAACCAGGTCTTTCCGGACGCCCCGGCCCCGTTCGTACATCAGGCCCAGATTGTTCTGCGGGCCCACGTAGCCTTGCGCCGCCGCCTTCCGAAACCACGCCAGTGCCGTGGGGTAATCCTGCCGGACGCCTCGTCCTTTTTCATGCATCAAGCCCAGATAGAACTGGGCCGATGCGACGCCCTGTTCCGCCAGAGGACTAAAGAGGCGGGCCGCCTGTGTGTACTCACCACGCTCATAGGCAAACTCCGCCTCCTCAAGAGGCTCTGCCGCTACAACGGACGGCAGACTCGCGCCTGCCGCACAGGTCAGGATCAAAAATATTGCACCGAAGACACGCCCCATCGATCACCAGCCTTTCAGCACTACACGGTTGCACCTAGTGTACTGCAAAGTCCGAGGCTAATACATCATTCCTGAGATGAGAGGAGAGCAGAGAGGGGGAGGGGAGGAGAGCATCGGATGCGAATGACGCTTCATGAGTAACGATTCACGCATGGCTGGAAGGAATGACAGATGCTGGGGGTGTCGGATTGCAAGACCTGGCCCTCATTCTTGTGCTCAAATTCCTGCCTGTAGCTACCCTTGGCACCCCACTGACGATTTTTGGCGCTGCAAGCGTCTTTCACAGTGTCCATTCGTCACCTGCGATCATTGAGAGCGCTTAACATTTCACGAAAAATACTCTCATAATCCGGGAATCGATGACTCACGGCCATCGTGATCTGCGACTTATCAAGTAAGGCTATGTGAACCTCCCCACCAATCCCTACCTTTCCCTCAAGAGGTCGGAGACGGTCGTTCTCCCGTTGCATGCTGATTAAATCCACGAATCCATCCGGGAATCCTCGTTCCGTTACGACCGATAGGGCAGCTTGAACAACATCTCCATCATCCGGCTTGATCCCTAGTCCGTCCTGAAGCTCCTCAGAGCGATAGTCATTCTTCGATCGATACGCATATCCAATCAATCGCTGACGTTCATCATCAAAACCGAAGTGATAAATGGTTGCTGATGTTTCATTGGCCAGATTCAATTGCTTGTGCAGATCGTTCAAGGATTGCGGTGCAATTGAATCGAGGAAAAGAATGTCCTTCGCAACGATATGGGTCTGGACAAAAGATACCCATGCATCAATGAGATTCATACACCCGGTCCCGCAGATGAGGCTGCGGAGATGAAGGAGCGGGTAAAGCTTGGTGACATACTTGAATGGCTCCTTGGTATCGCCGTAGAGAGCCAAGGAGTCCATGGCCACACACACCTTCTCTGCGGTAAGCAAAAAGACCAGCGCGCTCATAGTGGGTTCCTTGGCTGCCCCGTTCCTTCTGGGGCAACGCTTCCTCCAATCACTCCAAGTTATGACAGGCCATCGACCGCTGGTGCAGACTCCGCGGGGGCAGTCGGGATCGTGACAGAGGTGGCAAAAACTATTTTTATTATTTCTTCGAATCCTTGCACGACTTCACTTGGCGATTGCTGAGCGGAATACTGGTAAGCGTGAAGTAAGAGGCCGTATCGCTCACGCCATGGACTCTCAGCCGCTGGATACAGCGAGTCAAGGTAAGGAAGGGTCGCCATCAACCCCCACGTCGACATGAATAGGATATTCCATGCCACTGTCACATGATGGCTAAGCTCAGGAAGCGTCGGGAGTGGCTCTCCTCTTACCTGTAGATCGATGAGATACCCGAAGGCCAGATTGCATTTGTGGGTGGCTTGATTCAGTAAACCATAAAAATCATGAAGGTGCGACCGATGTGCATCGGTCAACGCAGAATTCTTCCAGAGCAGAGCGGTTTGAATTCTCGTGTCTGCCTTCTTTACCATGTCGAGAGCTTTGGGCCTATCAATAGTTTGACCAGGAATTATTCGTCCTCCAAATAGCTCTTCAAAAGAAACAATGGTTCTCTTGAGGCCAACCAGGGTGATGGCAATCTCCCAGAGCGCTCGCGCAAGCGTTGAAGATTCAAAGTAATAGCCACGCTTCAGGAGATCATAAGAAGCGTAAAAGCGAGTGAGGGAGACTATGTGCCATTGCAGATAACGCTGCTGTAGGGGAGGAGTTGAGGGAGTCAGTTGGCGGGAAAATTCTTGAATGGTATCGGAATAGAACTGATGAAGGGCATCACCAAAAAGAAGAATACCCCCTATGCTGATATCGAGCCCTGTCGTAACTTGTTGCTCAGCCGCCCATCGCGATTCCATCGCTTGTTGACCGACTGGCGTTCCCCCTCCTGCAATATCCCGAAGCATTCTGTCATAGGCTTCCCTGGGCATCTGTTCGAGCTTGGTTGTTCTCATTCTATCTTGCCTAGGAGCTTAATACGGATCACGATCTCAGAAAGAATGGTCAAATACGATCATGGGTCGCTTGTGTTTGACATCCTCAGCCACGGAGACAAACGTCAGTGGAACGCTGGCGGTTTGCTCAGGTGTCGTCCGCAGTTTTTTCATATTGGGAACCTGTTCAGGAGCCACCGTTTGAAACCATGACGGCGTGGCGATGTTGATCTCAGGGCGACGGACCACGATGTGGGTCTGCGTGCACTTATCGAGGACCGCTTGTACCTCTCCGAATGTCCAGTCCCCCTTTGAAGGGAACCGCAAGAGAAAGTTCGGGGTCAAGTCTTGTTTTGTGCATTTCCCATCATCCACCCATCATCGCCCTGCTCTGGCCGCCACGGCAAAGTGCAGGAAATAGCGGTCTAGAGCGGCAAGGTCGCTGCCGTACTCTGTTCCGCCCTGCATGGCATCGCAGAGGAGTTCGCGGGCACGGGTCAATTCTTTTCGCCGACCTCTCCAGCGGTCATCCGTGATCGTCAGGTCCAACAATTCCAATGCGCGAATGAACGGCTGTTCACAGCGCTGCTGATCCTTTCCATACCAACGGGCCGCGCGTCCGACCTCGCTACCGACATTTGCCAGTTGCTCCATGAGTGACAATCTCTGCCACCGTCCGGAAGCTAATTGTTCGTGAATGGGTGCCATGGTATTAGTCCTGCACCAATCGATTGACGATGGCCGTCACTGTGTCACGTATCTCCGCGCGTTCGACGTACCGGGAGCGGTTTCCCCCGGAAGGGCGCACATTGATCATCGAATCAAACTCAATCCACTCTAAGGCGGGACGTTCCGGGTAGAGGTTGATGCCCCAGAGATTTTTCTGTAACGCTCCTTGCTCTAAGAGCACGGCTTCCTCATCGGAGTGCAATTCGCCGCCGATTGCCATAATGCCTTGGTCGATATCCACGACAGCCTTGACCATGTCGCCGAACTGCTGCTGGGCCATAACGATCAGGTCAGCCTTAGCCACACTCGTTCGAACGATGATGATTTCCATGATGCCCCATGCGGACTTGTGGGTTGCAAGATTGCTGGTTGTGTCTGCTTCTGTCAATCCCAAATTCGCATGAAAAATGCTGAGAGGTGCTTCCATCACTGAAGTCTTCGTGGGAGAGGCGAGGTCAGATTGAACGGAAACATGAAGCGGGGGTGACTTGTCTATTCCAGCCTGCCGAGGCGGGATTGGAGAATGCTGACGGTGGCGAGGGCGGCGGTTTCGGCTCGGAGGATGTGTGGGCCGAGGGTAATCGATTGGATTCCCGCCTGCTCGACGAGATCCATCTCTTCCTTGCTCCAGCCTCCCTCCGGTCCGATCAACATCAGCACGGAACCGGTCGGCTCGTTCGGCAGTGAGACCGTTTGTAAACTCTTCCCGTCTCGCCGTTCGGCCAGCATGAGTGTCGCCGTGCCGGTCGCGCGGTTTTTCAGCAGTGCTGCAAGAGATTGCGGCGCCGTGATTGTTGGTAAGCGCCACTGTTCCGATTGCTGGGCTGCTTCCACTGCAATGCGTTGCCACCTAGTGAGCTGATGGTCCACGCGGTCGGCTCTGAGTTGCACCACACTGTGTCTGCTTTCCACCGGCACGAGTTCATCCGCGCCCAGCTCAACCGCTTTCTGAATGACCCAATCCATCTTTTCGCCCTTCAGCAGGGATTGGCCGAGGATCAGCCTGGGCGTACGGCGGGGCGGTGCCTGGACTGTATCAAGAATGCGTCCGGTGACAGCTTGTTTGGACACGTCGGTGATTTCGGTGCGGTACCGATGGCTTGCTCCGTCGCCGAACTGGACAATCTCGCCGACAGTGATGCGGAGGCTATCCCGGAGATGGATCAGCAGGTCGCCGGTGATGGAGATGGTCGGTGACGTGATGCACTCAGGGGAAACAAAAAAGACGGGCATGTGGACTCAGGAGTCGAGGGGAGGGCAGACTACTCGAAAAATGTCTTCATCTTGTCGAAGAATCCGTCTCCGTTGGCGTCCATGACCATGCCGCTTTCCTTGGCAAACTCGGTGAGCAGCTCTTTCTGCCTGGCCGTGAGTTTGTTTGGGATTTGGACCTTGATCACGTACAGATGGTCACCGGTTGAGCCGCCTTTCAAACTGGGGATCCCGATCCCTTTGATCCGCAGCACCTTGTCGTGTTGTGTGCCGGCTGGAATCTTGATGACGGTCTCGCCTTTGAGCGTCGGGACTTCGACTTTTCCGCCGAGTGCCGCGGTAATGAAACTGATCGGCACATCGCACAGAATATCAAGCCCTTTCCGCTGAAAGACCGGATGGGGTTTCACGGTAATGGCCACATAGAGATCGCCGGGTGGTCCGGCATTGGGACCATGCTCCCCCTCGTTCGCGAGACGGAGCCGCATACCGGTTTCGATGCCGGCGGGAATATGCACGGCGATCGTCCGTTCCTTGTACACGCGTTGCCGGCCCTGGCAAGCGATACACGGTTCGGTCACGAGGCGGCCGGCGCCCTCACACTGGCCGCAGGGGCGGCTGACGCTGAAAAACCCTTGCTGGAAACGGATCT
>JAYWIP010000045.1:0-2700 GCA_039794465.1 Nitrospira sp. | reverse complement strand
TCTTCGGGAGACCAGTTACGCGGTCCTCCCACATGTTCGTGGCAGAGCACCCCTACGACTTTCCCGTCGAGCCGAATCGGCACATCCAACATCGCTCCGATCCCATGCGGTCGCAGGTATGATGCGGCAAATTCCCGGGTGCGGAGATCTCGGTGGGCATCCTGGACCGCGAGGGCATACTCCTCGTGAAGCAATGCCCTGAAATAATCGGGGTAGTTATGGGCTCGTAAGACCGTCCCGGATGTGTGGTGAGTCGATGTGTGCTCATACAAATTCAGCAATCGTAAGCGTGCCCCGTTGTCTTCTAGTGTCCACACGCTCGTTCGTTCCACTTCCAACACACGACTCCCGATTTCGGTCAACACTTGGAGGGCCTGATCGAGATTGCCGGCATAGACCGCCTCATTTCTGGCCAGGTCGCAAAGCGCGGACTGCTGCAGTTCAAGGAGCGCCGCACGCCGGTGCTCTTCATGTTTGATCCGTTTTTGCTCTGTAATGTCTTCTGAAATGCCGAGGATATATTTGGGGGCGCCGGTGTTGTCGAAAATAGGCACCTTCTTGGTATGAAGAAAGCGTTGCCCTTGGTGATTCGTTTCGATGGACTCCTCCGGAATATCGACGACGTCGTGTTGCTGAAGTACCTCACGATCCTTTTGGGAAAAGAAGTCGGCTTCATGTTTCGGGAAGAAATCGTAATCGTTCTTGCCCAATAGCTCGGCTTCGGTGTGTCCTACCAGTTGCTCACCCGCACGATTGAACCGCACGAACTTGAGGGTCCGTGCATCTTTCACGAAGATCATATGTGGAAGATTATCGATGATCGATGTCAGAAGATCCGAGGCTTCGGACGTTTCCTTGGTCGGCGCCTGTGTATTGCGGGACTGTGGCAATGACGCCTTCTGTGGCCCGGTCGTGGGCGGTTTGCGCTTGCCCTGAACACGTGTGCGCTGGGGGGGGCGGGGCGGGGTGGAAGTCGATCGTTTGCGACGAGTGGGACGTGGGTGGCGTGACATGGCTGTGTGAATGGTACAGTTGGACAGTCTCCTGGGGAGAGGCAGCTAATCGTCGTGTGAATCCGGGACCAAGGACAGGGTTCCGGCTGGTTTGGTCCGATTCCGTCCTTCCTGTTTGGCTTGGTACAAGGCTTGATCCGCCGCTTTGATAAGATCGGTAGGCGAGGCGTGCCTCTGAGGGATCATGCAGGCATACCCGACGCTGATCGTGACGAGTTCCCCCTCCGAATGAATGATGCCGAGGGACTCAACCCGTCGGCGGAGACTTTCGGCAACCTGTGCGGCTCCGTCGATGGCGGTGCCCGGCAGCACGATGACAAACTCATCCCCTCCGTAACGGGCGACCAAATCACCGGGACGGTTCACGGCGCTGGAGATAGCTGCGGAGACCTGTTTCAAACAGTCATCGCCGGCCGTATGCCCTTTGGTGTCGTTATATGTTTTGAATCGGTCGATATCGAACATGATGAGAGAAAGCGGGGTCGAGTCGCGGGCGGCCCTCCGCCACTCCTGGTCGAGAAAATCATCGAACTGCCGTCGGTTGGTAATGCCGGTCAATCCGTCCAGGCAAGAAAGCCGGAGCAGCATCTGGTTCGCTTCCTGGAGTTGGCGCATGACTTCCAGTAGTTCCTGTTCGCGTGCGCGCCGCCGATCGATCTCATGGACCAGGCGCAGCACCGAGCGCACTCGGGTCAACAACTCGATCTTGTTGACCGGTTTGGCCACATAGTCCATGGCGCCTGCGGCGAAGGCCAGCTGGAGATCCACGGGGCCGGTCTTGACAGTAACCATGATGATGGGAGTATCCCGGAAGCGGTCGACGGCCTTGATTTGGCGACAGGCCTCGATGCCGCTCGTGTGGGGCATCAGGATATCCATGAGGATGAGGTCTACGCGCGCACCGGATTGTTTGCCTCCGTCGAGGCCAAGACATTTGAATGCGGCGGCTGCGGAATCCACTGCGACGATGTCTTCATAGCCTGCGGTGGAAAGAATTGATTGGAGCAGCAGGCGGTCATCTGCGGAGTCGTCAACGATCAGAATACTCATAGGGTGTATGCTCACACAGTGGAACTTGGCGGAAGCGTAGCAGCTAGTCGCGGTAAACTCCAGGATAAAGCTTTTTGATGCAGGGCTGACAGAGGCCGTGACTGAATTCAACCCCGGAATGTTCCGATAAGTAGTCTTCCAATTGCTGCCAGAAGCCGCCGTCATTGCGGATCTTTTTGCACGATGCGCAAATTGGAATTAATCCCCGGAGGACCTTGACCTCTTTGAGGGCCTGTTGCAGTTCGTCGTTGCTTCGTTGGAGGTCCGCCTCTCGTGCTTTGCGGTGGTCCATCTCGCGCTTCAGGGTTAATGCTGAGGCAACCCGTGCGAGCAGTTCGACACTGTTGACAGGTTTGGCGATGTAATCCATGGCTCCAGCGGAAAAAGCCTCTTGTAAGTTGTCCGCGTCATTCTTGGCCGTGACCATGATAACCGGAATGTCCTTGAGATGGTTGTTCTGTTTGATGTGTCGGCATGCAGCGACACCGTCCATGTCCGGCATGCACACATCGAGGAGAATCAATTCAATCTGTGGAGGAGTCGATCCGTCAGGGGGAGACAACACCAGAAACGCGGCCTGTGCCGAATCAGCCGTTACAATATCCGCATGCCCGGCTTTGATCAGAACGGAACTGAG
>JAYWIP010000044.1:0-4799 GCA_039794465.1 Nitrospira sp. | reverse complement strand
TAGAGCGGTTTCATTTCCCGAGCATCACGGGCAGTCAAATAGTCGTTGACGGTGATGACATGCACCGGCACACCGGCCATGGCCGCGGTTGCCGCCGCGAGGGTCGCGGTCAGGGTCTTGCCTTCGCCGGTCGCCATTTCCGCGATGCAGCCGTTCAGCAACACCCATCCGCCGAAAATCTGCACATCGTAATGCCGTTGGGCGAGTGTCCGATGCGCCGCTTCACGAACCAAAGCGAACGAGCGGCAGACCAGTTCTTCCGAAAGCCCGTCGCGGCGCAATCGGTCGCGCAGCTGTTTGGCCAATTGCGTGAGCTGATCGTCCGAGAGTCGCGCGATGTCGGGGCCTTGCTCCGCCACCTGCTCCACCACGGCCGTCTTCATGCATTGCCGTACACGGAGGCGGCGCAGCAGAGGACTGACCAGCCGGGTCCCATGACGGTCGAACCACCCCTCCTTGGGCACATGGCGCTCCGGATAGGCGCTGTGCAAGGCGGTCCGTTCTCGGGCCAGATCAAACATTGAATCGCGCCAGGAACAGCTGGCGCCCCTGCCTATACCACTGGGCGGCTAACGCCTCTCTGCCATGATCGAACCGCACGTACACCCGCCCGCCGACATTGAGAATTCCGCTTTGGACCGGCAACTCCAGATCGATCTGGAACAGTTTCTTCATGGCTTTCTGCCCTTTCGGATCGTGCGGATCGAGCGGGACCAGCCCCCCACCCTCGCTGCCCAATGCCGGGCTCGGCAGTTCGTCGCTTGCGGACGGAACAAAGCGCTTCACCGTCGCCGGCACCGGTTCGGCCAGCCGCTCGGCCAGCCGAACCTGTACCCCGAGAGTCTGGTGCCGGATCAGGTCGATATCGTCCTGACTGACGACGGTACGGACGGTAATGGTCCTGAGATCCACCACATGGGCCAGCAGTTCGCCCCGTTTTATAAACCGTCCGGGAAGATCCTCCGCCTTGGGAAGCACGAATGTGCCCGCCGCCTTGCTTCGGATCACCAGATCCGACTGTCGTTCACGGGCACGCGCCAGACGCTCCTCGATATACCGCTGCTCCTCCTCCAACATCTTCGCCTTGACCAAGTCATCGACCAGCTGCTGTCTGATCCGCGCCTGGACTTCCAGCAATTGAGCCTCAAGGACCTTCACCTCCGTCTCGATACCGGGATCGAAGCAGACAACCAGCACCTCACCGGCACTGACGGGCGAACCCGGTGTCGCTACGACCCGACCGACGAAACCATCAACTTCGGCCCGGACGAACGCCTCATCAGGAATCCAGACGACGCCTTCGGCTCTGGTGCGGAACGGCGTCGGCACGAGCGTCAAGATCGCCGCAAACCCGGCCGCCATCGCCATACTCACTGCCACGGCGCGTCCGCGCACGCGGCGAATGCGCGGGCTCGTGAAGAGATACTTCACGCCCTTTCCCAGCGGGAAGATGAACCATGTCACCGCCGTCAACACCGCGAAGAGCACACCCAGGACGAACAGCTGGTCCGTGAGGTAGAGCAGGATGGCGGCGACGACCACCACCCGATACACGAAGGAGGAGACGGAATAGGCGACAAACCAGCCCCGTTCGCCCGCCGTGGCATGAGGCTCCGGCGCGTCGTCGCGCCCGAAGAGGTACCGTTCACAGAGATGCCCCAGATAGGTATTGGCCCGCTGGCGGAGATTCGGGATTTCCAGGAAGTCAGCCAGCATGTAATACCCGTCAAAGCGCAACAGCGGATTGGCATTGAACACGACGGTCGAAATGCCGGCGATGAAGATGGTGTTGTACGCCAGCGACCGCAAGAGTCCCGGCTCGACGCTGACCCACAGGAACATTGCGATCGCCGCCAGCACCAGTTCCACCAACATGCCGGCCGCCCCCACGACGACCCGCTGCCATTTGTTGGCGAACGCCGACGAGGCGGAGGCCTCCACGTAAGGCACGGGCGACAAGACCAGGAGCATGATGCCCATCTCATGGACTTCGCCGCCGAAGACTTTCACCGCGAACGCATGGCCGAATTCATGCAGCGCCTTGATGATCGGAAAGAGCAGCCACAACAGGATCAGATTCTGAGGCGCCGTCACCTGGTCAATCAGATCGGCGGTGAGATCGGACCAATGCGCGGCACCAACCAGGAGGGCCGGCCCGACAATGAGGCACCACAGCACCGCGCCCCACCAGGAGAACAACGGGCGGACAAGCGGAGCGAACTGTTGCAGAAATCGTTCAGGGTCAAACAGGGGAAACTGCCAGGCGAAAAAGTTCATCAGCCGCCGCTGCCATTTGCGGCGACGCTGTTTCTCGTAGCGATGCAGAAGTTCCGCAGTGTCTGGAGGAATATCGCACTGCAAGACGTCGGCGGCATGTAACTGGCTCAGCAGCTGCACGACCTCCGGCTGCGTCGGGGCGTTGTCTCCAAGCTTGGAGGATGAGAGATCCCAAATCTCCTGCACCGATCGACGGCCATCCATCAGCCCGATGAAGGAAAAAGCCGCCGGAGAGAAGCGGTGGAACCGCTCGTTCGAACGATCCTGCAACACATACCAGGTCTGCCCCCGATACTGGTGCCGGTGCAGCTGCGCATGACTGCGCAAACGAGGCGTCAGGGACGCCACGCGGTACCAGGATGGGCTAAAGAGGGCTTCGCTCATGGAGTGTCAAGACGCAGGATTCAAGTTGCAAGTTTCAGCACGGCCTGTGACTTGAATGAATCGTGAGATACGCGTCACGATCCTTCATGCATCACGTGTCACGGCAACCAGGTCCAGAGGGTGAGTCGAATCCAATCAACCACCTGATGCGTCCAGATCCAGATGACCCGGCGCCGATCGATTTCGATCTTGCCTGCGCCCTCCATCGCAGGACGCAGCCGGTCGTGCGGCTGATCAAGCGCGGCTTCGATACGAAAGAAGTTGCGCCCCTCCTTTGCCATAGACACCGGCGTCACTTTCGCAACCGTAACGTCCACCGCATCAGACGGAAAGGCTGAGAGCAAGAGATGCCCGCGCTGCCCGACTTGCACATCGGCGATGTCGCGCTCATCCACTTCGAGCACGACGCGGTAGCTGTCGAGCGGGGCGATTTCGTACAACACCTTGCCTTTTTCCACCGGAGATCCCAGCGACTGGCTCAAATCCCCGCTGACAACGATCCCATCGAACGGCGCCAGGAGGCGGGTATGAGCCAACTGATCGTCGAGCAGTGCGATTTCCGACTGCACCTGATGCATCTGCGCGGTGAGAATCTCGGCCTTCGCGGCTTCCCGTTCGGCCATCGCCTTGTGATATTCCTTTTGGTACTCCTCGAGCTTACTCAACGACTTCAACCGCTCAAGCCGTAGCTCGCGATCGTCGAGCAGGCAGAGCACCTCGCCTTTCTGCACCAGATCGCCGGCCCTGACAGGCGCTTCTTTAATGTAGCCGTTAAACGGAGCAGCGGCCGCCCGTTGCACGATCGGCTCAAGAACCGTCTTGGCGGAGACGCGATAATGGCCCTTGGCCAGGAAGCAAAAGGCCAGCACCCCCATGATCATCGCCGTGGTCAACTTGAGCGCCACGTGGCGCGGTCCCAGCAAATTCTGCAGATAGCGTGTGAACGATTCCCAGATCTTCGCCCCGACCCATCGGTCCTCGCGTCGATGCACATCCAACACCGGTCCGACGAGGGCGGCCACCGACCGGCACAGCTCGACGCTCTTCGGGTCGAATGATCTGTCGGCCGTCCGCTCCAAGAGCAGGGCTCCGACGGCCTGTCCTCCGGCTTCCAACGGCACACAGAGCAATGCCGCGCTTCCATGTTCCTTCGCGAAGGCCGAATGCGCCTGCATGACGGCCGAGGCTCCATCCGCAGGCGGGGGGTAGACGATCATTTCGCGCTGATCGATGGCTTCGTCCATGGCCTCGGCTAATCCGCGGATCAAATTGGTCTGTTCTTTAAACTCGGCGCTGTGCGACACGGCGACCACGCGCGCGCGGCCTCGCTTGACGAAGCCAAGACTCACGCGATCACAGGAGAGGTTTGTCGCCAGCGCGGTCACGAGGGCCATCGCCGAGGCATAAAACCGGTCATGCCCGACGGAGGTGGCCACCAGGTCAAGCGCCGCCTGAATGCGTTCGCGCGTTTCTTTTTCGGCCGCGACCGCTTCCCGGGAAAACAGCAGCTCCAACCAGGCAGCTCCCCAATGCAGCTGCCGCATCATCCCTTGCAGTTTCGCTTCGGACTTGGGTGTGATCTCAAGCACAGCGGCACCATGCAGCGCACCGCGCACCTCGATGGGATACCCGATTTCGTAATGGCCGTCCTGCGGCTCGCCTTCAACCGACTCGCCGCGCGAGACAAGGCCTCGCCGTTCCGCCAGCGTGCGTTCGGCTGTCTTGGTGAGATGTTTGAGGTTGCGCCGACCTTCCGGCCAGGCCGCGACGGGACGAAACGGGCCGCGATCGGCCGGGCCGAGCAGGACCATACCTGCCCGCACCCCCCCCATCATACGGCATTGCAGCGCCAGCCAGCTCCGGCAGAAGGCTTCGACGGTTGCGGCCTCAGCAAAGGAGGCCCACAACGAATGTTCTTGGGTGACGTCGGTCTCCGCTACTGCCGAAACCAGCGCCTCCGCTTCGTCTTCGAGCCTGGCACGCTGTGTACTGACCTGCTCATCCATGCCCTGTTCCTGTGCCGTGGAGCAGCAGGGCTACTTGCCGGCCGCCTTGTCGGCTCCCGCCTGAATGGCACCCACATCCATCGTCCCGAAGCGGGCTTCATACTGCTTGATCACATTGTCCAACAGCATCGC
>JAYWIP010000043.1:0-14349 GCA_039794465.1 Nitrospira sp. | reverse complement strand
GAATCGATCCACAGCACTAGTCATCAAGCCAGGGTGGTCCTGGTGTTTTAAACCAAGGGGGTATCTTATGCGGAGTCAAACTGTGTTTCAGGTCGGAGTCGGGGTGGCATTGATGGTCGGAGCTGTCACTCTTGCGACAGCAGCGGACGTACCGAGCAGGGACAAGGATATGGTCCTCATCCCAAAGGGCGAGTTTACCATGGGGAGTAGCGAACATTCGGATGAAGCAAGGCATCAGGTCGTGCTTGATGCCTATCTCATCGACAAGTTCGAAGCCTCGAATGCACGATACAAAGAGTTCATGAAGGCTGCCGGTCACCCGGCACCGGCCTATTGGGATGACCCGCGGCTGAACAAGTCGAACCATCCGGTTGTCGGTGTGAGTTGGACTGATGCAAACGCATTCTGCAAATGGGAGGGCAAGCGTCTTCCGACTGAAGCAGAGTGGGAAAGAGCGGCAAAAGGACCAGACGGAGACAATCATTATCCATGGGGACACACACTTGACCCGAAAAAGGCCAATTATGGTCAGAACGTCGGCCGCACAACGCCCGTGGATTCCTATCCCGAGGGGGTTAGCGGATTTGGCGTCTACAACATGGCCGGCAACGTCTTTGAGTGGGTCGAAGATTGGTATGACCTCAACTACTACAAGCAGAGCCCGGCTCTGAACCCCCGGGGAGCAGAGAAGGGTTATAACTTCGCGAATCAAGGACCGGTGCGGGTCCTGCGCGGCGGTTCCTGGCTCGCGCCGGACACCTCACTACATACGAGCCACCGATTCTGGAATCAACCTGACAATAACTCCTATGGCGTCGGCCTCGGATTCCGTTGCGCAAAGTCGGCCCAGACGGTGTCCGACGAAGACGTGCAGACAGGTCGCGACGCATTCATTCAGGCGTTAGTCGCGATGGGTGCTGAAAAACACGCTGAGGCATTGGCCGCCATTGAGAAGGCATTGGTCTCGGATCCGGGAAACAAGGAGTATCTGGCTACCCGTGAACTGATCCAAAAGAGCATGAAGAAGAAATAGGAGCAGAACTGACGGAGGGGGGCCTTCCCCCCTTCCCGTGGGCCAGGTTGTAGGGGAGGTCTCTCGTGAATACGTCTGACACCACAGGGGCAAATACATCGCCAGTGAATCCAGCAGCCACCCCAGGGACCTCTCTTATTCTGCTCACTGGTGCGAGCGGTTATATCGGTGGTCGACTCCTACCTTCGCTGGAAGAACGAGGCTACCGGCTCCGATGTCTGGCCAGGCATCCTGACATTCTGAGACAGAAGGCCAGTTCTACAACTGAAGTAGTCGCGGGTGATGTTCTTGACCGACAGAGTCTCGACAATGCCATGCGGGGAGTGGATGTCGCCTACTACATGGTCCACTCCATGAGATCGCACGGCTCTTTTGAAGAGAGGGACCGTCAGGCGGCGCGGAACTTTAGTGAAGCAGCGAAGGCAGCGGGTGTGAAGAGCATCATCTATGTGGGAGGCTTAGGCAGGGATGAGGAAGAACTCTCAACCCATCTGCGCAGTCGGCATGAGGTTGGAGATATCTTGAGGCAGTCGGGCCTGCCCGTGTGTGAGTTTCGTGCATCCGCCGTCATCGGCTCCGGCAGCGCCTCGTTTGAGCTCGTTCGTGCGCTGGTAGAACGTTTGCCGGTGATGCTCACACCGAAATGGGTCAAAGGGAAGGCGCAGCCAATCGGAATCGACGACTTGCTGGATTACCTGATGGAGGCGCTTCGGATTCCAACCACGCAGTACCGCGTCTACGAAGTTGGCGGGGCGGACCAAGTCTCCTATGCGGACATGATGCGCGCCTACGGGCGTCAACGCGGACTCAAGCCTCTCATCATTCCAGTGCCGGTTCTCACCCCCTGGCTATCCGCCCTGTGGCTCGGGTTGGTGACGCCTCTCTACGCCCGAATCGGGCGGGCGATTATTGAGAGTATCGTCCATGTCACGGTGGTACGGGACAATGCTGCGCTGACAACTTTCTCTGTCCGTCCGATGGGAATCGACGAGGCAATTCGCCGGGCCCTTGCCAATGAAGAGACGCATTTCTCCAAGACACGCTGGTCCGACGCGATCTCCTCATCGGGGAGACCTCAATCGTGGGGAGGCGTGCGGTTCGGCACGCGCATGGTCGATTCACGGACGTTAACGGTTGAAGCGCGGCCTGAAGTTGTCTTCAGATGTATTGAGAGGATCGGCGGTGACCATGGCTGGTATGCGTGCGACTGGTTGTGGCGGATGCGCGGCTTTATCGACCTACTTCAAGGGGGTGCCGGCATGAGACGCGGACGGTCTTCGTCCACGACCCTCCGTATCGGCGACACGGTTGACTCATTTCGGGTTGAGGCGATTGAACCGAATCGTCTTCTGCGGCTCAAGTCCGAGATGAATTTGCCGGGGCGGGCGTGGCTGGAGTTTGAGGTGACGGAGGCCGGCTCTTCAACCAAGATACGGCAAACGGCCATTTTTGATCCGGTAGGACTCACAGGGCAGATCTATTGGTATTCGCTCTATGTGCCGCATGAGTTTGTGTTTGGTGGAATGTTGCAGGGCATCGCCCGAGCAGCCTTGCGGGAAATGAGAGAACTCGATATGCCGCAGGCACCTAATAAGCAGACGGCCACGACGCAGAGTGGCTGCACCTGACCTCGCGAGAGAGGCCGAGACTGTTTCCCGGGGGCACACCAAAGTGTGCTGGAGGTCTGAAATGCATACGGCAACAATTATTGTGATCGCGGCACTGGCAACGACATTTACAATAGTCAGTGGAAAAGTCCGTGCGGAAGAGCACTTGATACCAAAGGACATGGCCTACATCGGGCTGGGAGGATCGGTGATGGGGCTCGATCGAGAAGAGCCCGTGCCCTCAGGAAAGAAGCTTACACTGTATGACCGACGGATGAAGACACCATGGTCTGCGGAGGCATTGAACGACGAAAGTCCGGCTCATATGGTGTTCTTGGATCCATACTTCATTGATAAATACGAAGTATCTAACAAAGACTATGATGAATTCATTAAGGCAAGAGGTCACGCTGCTCCGGCCTACTGGGACGATCCCCGTTTAAATAAGTCTCAACTGCCCGTCGTCGGGGTGAATTGGGAGGACGCGAGAGCCTTTTGCGAATATCGCGGCAAACGGCTGCCGACGGAAGCGGAGTGGGAGAAGGCCGCCCGAGGGCCAGATGGCAATCTGTATCCCTGGGGAAACGAATTTGAGTCAGCGAAACTCAATTATGGGAAGAAGCACGATTCGACCATGCCGGTGGATTCCTACCCCGAAGGAGTCAGTTATTACGGCCTGCACCACATGGCCGGTAATGTCTTCGAGTGGGTCTCCGACTGGTATGACCCGCGCTACTATGGACGGCTTGAAACCAGCGTGAATCCAAGCGGTCCGGCTCACCCCCTATGGATGGGAGGAACCGGGACGTACGTGGATCGTTTGACCGTCGGCGAGAAGCGGGTCATTCGTGGTGGCTCCTGGATCGCCCCGGAAGGCTCGGTCAGGTCGACCCACCGGTTCTGGAATCATCCACTCAATAACAGTTACGGCGTGGGCCTGGGATTCCGCTGCGCGAAAACTGCCCCACCAGAAATCGATCAGCGAATCAAAGAGGCCGCCATCTTGACCTACGTCGAAATGGGGCGAGAGCACTTCGCCGAGGCCCGGCAGGCCCTCGCTAAGGGACTGGCCCTTGACCCAAAGAATAGGGAGCTCCTGGAGCTACGCCAATTGATTGAGCAGTCGATGAAGCGACCGTGAACGAAGATTTCACGGGACTTGTTCATGGTTTGATCGTGACGGAGGCGCACCGATGATACATCAGAAGGTTCTTTATCAAGGGATTGTCCTCATGGCTCTACTCGGGGCTTCATCGCTCTACGCTGGTCCCATCGATTCACCCGGGCACGCGCATCAGGGTAAGGCCCAATTGGTCCATGATGCCAATCATGAAGTGGACCACGCATGGGAGGTCTACCACCGGGCAGCATTGGGAGGAACCGTGGCCTCGCCTGCACTTCAGGCGGATATCGAGCAGCACCTGCACGAAGCTAGAACCCTCGTCACCCAGGCACAAGAGGCGGCAGATCGGGGAGACGAGCGGGAGGTCGAGGAGCTTGTCAAGCAAGTCAGACTCCATACCACCCAAGCCATTAAGGGGAGCAAGGAGCAGAAGAAATGATCACTGGTCTGCGGCGCGGATCAACTCAGTTCAAGAAAATGGCGATGGTCGTTGTCACGGTCCTTGCGCTCATGCAGTCGCTCACCGTGGAAGCGTTGCCGGGATCGAAAGAGCCTGACCCGGTGCCGATGGTCACGATTCCGGCCGGAGAATTTCTGATGGGCAATCCAGAAGGAAAAGGCCGGGACGATGAGCGACCGCAGCGATCTGTCTACCTGGACGAGTTTGCGATCGATCAAGTCGAAGTGACGAATGAACGGTATATGGCCTTTGTGAAATCCATTGGCCATCGCACACCACCCAATCCGTATGGCACCGGGCCCCTCCAATCCATTAATGGCATTGAGCAGCTACCGGTGGTCCAGACGACCTGGTACGACGCCAAGGCCTATTGTAGTTGGGCGAAGAAGCGGCTGCCAACGGAAGCAGAATGGGAGAAGGCTGCTCGCGGGACTGACGGCCGCATATTCCCCTGGGGGAATGAACCACCCGCTGCGAAGCGGGCAAACTTTGATCGAGAGTGGGAGGAAGAGCATACCTTGAGGCCTGTCGGATCACTTCCTGATGGAGATTCACCCTATGGAGTGAAGGATATGGCCGGCAATGCCAGGGAGTGGGTCTCTGATTGGTATGACGCGGAATACTATCACCATGCGCCCAATCGGAATCCACAAGGTCCCGACAAAAAGGGAGTCGTTCGGTCGATTCGCGGCGGGTCCTGGCATAGTCCGGCGTCCGATATCACTACATCGGCGCGTGGGCGCGGCGGGTTCGCGTTGCAGACTCACGGAACGGGGTTTCGCTGCGCACGTAGCCTTGAGGAAGCGACCCAGAAGAAGTAGCCGACGGCGGTGAAAGTGCGAAGCAGTACCATGACAAGAACACAATTTCAGAGGCCGGTCCTGTGGTTTGATGGAGTTGACGCCGCACTCCGCACGGCGTCAACCGCTGAGGCAGACAGGTCTCCTCGTGAGGGAGGGACCTGTCTGCTTGGCGCACAGTAAAGTCGGTGGCCGTCACGTATCTGCTTGGCGGCCGAGAGGAGATACAAGATGAATACGAGCTTAGTGTTCTTGATTGTGACGGGGCTTTTGACGTCTGTTGTAGTGGCTGGACTCCTTCAGACTGTGACCGCTGTTGTGAGGCGGCGGGTCACCGGAAGACCGACCCGAAGGTAAGAAACTGTCGGTGAGCCGGGCGTATCAGTCAGCCCTTGGATGGCTGCCTCAGGAGATATGATTATGAACATCATTGTAACTGGGGGAACAGGATTCATCGGCCGTGCATTGTGCACGGCGCTCTCCCAGGAGGGCCATAGAGTTACGATCCTCACGAGGAATTCGGGGAGCGCAGAGCGGCGCTTAGGTAACAACCTGTTGTCCGTCGAGTGGACTGGGCGAAATACAGGACCTTGGGAACAGGCACTTGAGGGAGCAGATGCGGTCATTAACCTCGCGGGTGCGCCGATCGCCGATGACCGTTGGACGCCTGCTCGAAAACAACTCCTCATCGATAGTCGGGTCCACACGACACGTATCGTCGTGGAAGCGATGTCCCGCCGCTCTGCAAAACCGCGGGTGCTCATCAGCGCATCCGGTATCGGCTATTACGGTGCCAGCGATGATCGAGTGCTGGATGAGGGCACAGCGCGCGGTCAGGGATTCCTTGCCGACCTGTGCCTTGCATGGGAGGCAGAGGCCCTTCGGGCGGCCGAATTCGGTGTGCGCGTCGTCGTCCTGCGAACAGGAATGGTGCTCGAACAAGATGGCGGGGCCTTGCCCAGGATGCTGCTGCCCTTCCGATTGTTTGCAGGCGGTCCGATCATGCCGGGCACTCAATGGGTCTCCTGGATCCATCGGCGTGATCATATCGGTCTGATCCAATGGGCCCTCGCAAACAATCATGTTTCTGGTCCCCTCAATGCTGTGGCCCCGGAGCCGGTGACGATGAAGACGTTCTGTGAAGTTCTTGGACGGGTGCTGCATCGACCGTCGTGGCTTCCTGTTCCAGGATTTGCCTTGAATATCCTCCTTGGTGAGTTGGGCACATTGATGACGACCGGCCAGCGGGTGACTCCGGCGAAAGCCATGGCGGAAGGCTATACGTTTCAGTATCCAACGCTGGAACCGGCCTTACAAGCCATCTTGACAGGAACGACAGCAGCAACTGCTCTAAGGGCGGCATGAGTCACGGGGATATGACGGTGCATGAACAGCTCCGCGATCTATATAGCAACCGGACTGATCGCGGGATCTCTTGTGGTGGCGGCACTGTGTGTACTTGGATTGGTAGTCTCTATGTAGTCACCAGGAGGTGTACTGATGAAAATCTCAGGCTTTCAATTTGCGGCAGTAGTGATGATGGGCCTGCTTGTTACCTCTTGTGCCATGGCCGACCAACACAAGGCCCAGGCTCCCTATGGGCATCGAGATGCGACGAAACCCGCTCACGGCATTATCGGCATATCTCTTCAGCTAAGTGCTGAGCGGGTCGGGGATCCGGCCATCCTCTATGTCGGCATGGTCCATCCTGGAGGACCTGCTCACCAGGCAGGACTTCGACACGGGGATGAGGTCGTCACGGTTGATGGGGTTCCCGTGACAGGAAAGAGTTATGACCAGGTGGTCAGCATGATACGAGGGGAAGCGGGGACTGTCGTGAAGGTTGGTATCAAGGGTGAGAACGGTCTTCGTGAGCTTTCGATCGAGCGGGTGGCGGGTGACAAGCTGAAACGACCGGAAGGATCCCATGGGAAACCTGAGTAAGAGAACATAACCGTTGCTTCGGAGATTTGTACCGGTATCGACTTGGTTAGTTCTGGGGGAGTTCATCCATGCGAGGAATAGTCTGGTACAGGAGGGATTTGCGCATTACAGACCATCCGGCCTTGTCGGCGGCCTGCGAAGCATGGAGCGAGGTAATCCCGCTCTTTGTGTTCGACGAGCCGTTGTTGCACTCCCATGTGTTCGGCTCCGCCTGTGTGAATTTTATGCTCGGATGTCTCCAGGATCTGGCGTCGTCTTTGTCGGACCGAGGTCTCACGCTTCAGTGGCGACGCGGCGAACCGGTGGAGGAGGTCGTCCGCGCCGTTCGCGAATGGAAGGTTGATGCGGTCTACTGGAATCGCGACTATGAGCCGAGAGCGATTGAGCGAGACCGCATCGTCGCGCAACGGTTGGCGCAGGCCGGCGTGGTCGTCCGCACGTTCAAAGACCATGTGGTGTTTGAGGCAGATGAGGTGCGAGGCGTCACCGGTGAACCCTTACAGCGCTACAGCGCATATCGCGCCCGCTGGTGGACAAAATGGCATGCAACAACCCCGGCAGTTCAGCCGGTCCCTCCCGCACTTGCAGAAAAGGTGGCTGCCCCGCGGCCCGTCTCAAGCCATCTGCCTACAGCCCCCGAGCTGGGATACGATCCGGTCGCATTGCGGTTTGAGCCGGGCGAGCGGAACGCCCTGAAGCGGTTGCGCTGGTTTGTGCAAGGTCCCCTGCATTCCTACGCGACAAACAGAAACCTGCCGGCGAACGATGGGTGTTCACAACTTTCACCACACTTCCGTTTCGGAACACTGTCGCCTCGCAAGGCCATTCACACAGCGTTGAACGCGCTGGTCAAAGGCGGGCGAGTGTCCCGGCCCGATGTCCTGACCTGGGTCGATGAGTTAATCTGGCGTGAGTTCTTCCAGCAAGTATTGGCTTCGTTTCCACACGTTGCGGAGGGACCATTCCGCAAGGTGACCATCCCACCGTCGCGTGAGTCGGGTCCGGTCCGGGACAGCCTGTTTCAAGCCTGGTGTCACGGGCAGACCGGCTATCCGATGGTCGACGCCGGCATGCGGCAATTGAATCAGACGGGATGGATGCACAACCGTGTCCGAATGGTCGTGGCATCCTTTCTCATCAAAGATCTTCGGATCAACTGGCAGAGCGGCGAACGGTATTTCATGCAGCAGCTCATCGATGCTGACGTGGCGGCAAACAACGGTAATTGGCAGTGGTGTGCCTCCACCGGCACGGATGCCATGCGGGGCTATCGGATTTTCAACCCTGCGCTGCAAAGCAAGAAGTTCGACCCGGACGGCGCCTACATCCGCCGGTATGTTCCGGAACTGGCCCATGTATCGGCGAAGCGAATTCACGAGCCGCATCTCATGACCGCAGATGAGCAGGAACGCGCCGGATGCCGAATCGGGGACGATTATCCTTTCCCGGTTGTGGACCATCAATATGCCCGACAGGAATATCTCAACCTCGGAAAGCAGGAGGTAATGAGATGACGACGTCCCCGCTTCGCCTTGGAATCAGTCGGTGTCTTCTCGGAGATGAGGTGCGCTTCGACGGAGGACACAAACGGGACCATTTCTTGACCGATGTATTGGGCCCCTACGTCGAATGGGTACCGGTCTGCCCTGAGGTGGAAGCGGGATTGGGCACCCCGCGCGAAGCTATGCGCTTGGTTGGTAATCCTCACCGTCCCCGGCTGATGACAATCACGAGCAAGCACGATCACACCGAGGCGATGGAGGCGATGGTCGACGGTCGGCTCGACTCACTCCGAACACTGGACCTCTCAGGGTATGTCTTCAAGAGAGGCTCGCCCAGTTGCGGGGTCGAACGGGTGCGCGTGTACACCGTACAAGGCATGCCGAGCCACAGCGGCGTCGGAATCTTCGCGAAGGCCTTTATAGAGCAGTTTCCACTGATTCCCGTCGAGGAGGAAGGGCGGCTCTCTGATCCATCGCTTCGGGAGAACTTCATCGAGCGGGTATTCTGCTATCGCCGGTTTCAGGATCTGGTGCAGAACGGAGTCACGAGACAGGCGCTCATACGCTTTCACACGATCCATAAATATCTGCTGTTAGCCCATAGCCAGCAGCACTACGAAACGATGGGCCGCCTGGTCGGACAAGTGGAGCGCTATCGCCTGAAAGAATTGACGTCGAAGTACGGTGAGCACTTCATGAAAGCCCTGACGATGAAGGCGACGGTGCGGAAGCACGTCAATGTGCTGCAGCATATTGTGGGCTACTTCAAGAGTCGGTTGACCACTCAAGAAAAGGCCGAGCTGTTGGGCGTCATCGCCGACTATCATCGGGGGCTTACGCCTCTGATCGTCCCTCTCACGCTGGTCAAGCATTACGTCCAGATCCTCGACGTCGGATACATTCGCGATCAGGTCTATCTGAACCCGCATCCGAAAGAGCTCATGTTGCGGAATCATGCGTAAGGGGGGAACGCAATGCCACATGTTGTCGTAGAAGAAGCCGGAGATCTGCAGGGCCTCTATCAGGGGTTCACGCCGATGGTTCACCGGACCGAAAACGAGATTCTCAAGGTTCAGGAATTCTATTTGTCCCGGAGCGGAAAAGACGCCCTGCTGGAGTCCGTGGCGATCGAGAAGGGTGCTGCGTGCACGTTCTTTGTCCAGCTGAAGTTGCACGAGAACGCAATCACCGTCCGTTTGTTGCCGGCTACGGATCCTGAGAAAACCCCCGCGGTCAAGAAGCTGATGGCTCTTGTCGCGGGATTCATTCGGACGGTGTACCCGGGAAGTCGCTATGGAAAGACCAATTTACAAGAGTACCTCGAGGCAACGGTGGGTTCAAAGTGAGGAGATACAGACGCGAGTCACAACAAGAGGAGTGAGGGATGGCGGCAAGCACACGAGGAGTGATTCTGGTCGGTCACGGCGGCATTCCGAAGGGATGCCCTCAGGATTTGGTCACGAAACTGAAACGGTTGGAGGCGCAGCGGCGTGCCGCAAAACTTCCGCCATCGGTGGAAGAGCTTGAGTTGGATGCCAAGATCCGCCGGTGGCCGAGAACGGCCGAAACGGATCCCTACCAAGCCGGTCTTGAAACGGTAGCGGCGCGCCTTCGGGCTCAACTCGACGGCGCACTCTTTGCCGTGGCCTACAACGAATTTTGTGCGCCCACGTTGGAGGAATCGGTCGAGGCGTTGATCAAGCAGGGAGCGACTCATATTACCGTGACGACAACGATGTTCACGCCGGGTGGGTCGCATTCGGAAGTTGAGATTCCGGAAATCCTTGATCAGTTGCGGCCGCAGTATCCTGGCGTGGAACTGCGTTACGCCTGGCCGTTCGATCTTGAGCTGGTCGCAAACACCTTGGCTGAGCAGGTGAAGCGTTTTTCATGACGATGGCCAGGGGGCTCCCTACGTGCCCTTTGGTTGGAGGCAAAGCCCGTGCAACATCTGACTCGTCTTACATTAAACCTGGCCGAACGGGGACTGTTTCCAGACGCGGTGCTCAGATGGGGGATTCGACAGCTGGTCACACAGCGCCTCCGGGAGATCAGGTCCGGCGACGCTCGAACAGCAGCACTGCAGGAAAAGCGGTTTATCGACGAGATGCGCCGTGCGCCCATCGCGGTGGTGCCGGAGAAAGCCAATGATCAGCACTATGAGGTCCCGGTTGAGTTTTTTAGGCAGGTCCTAGGGCCGCATCTGAAATACAGCAGCGCCTTCTGGCCCGCCGATGCAAAGACCCTAGACCAAGCAGAAGCCGCCGGCCTGCGTGAATCCTGCCTCCATGCGGGCCTGATGAACGGGCAGACGATCCTGGAGCTCGGATGCGGCTGGGGATCCCTCACGTTATGGATGGCTGAGCACTACCCCGACAGCCGTATCACGGCGGTCTCCAATTCCCGCTCGCAGCGGGCCTACATCGAGGCCCAAGCCAGCGCGCGCGGCCTGCAGAACCGGATCCGGGTACTGACCTGCGACATGAACACGTTCGAGGTCGACCCGGGGCTCTTCGATCGGGTGGTGTCGGTGGAAATGTTTGAACACATGCGTAACTGGCCTGATCTCTTTGTGCGCGTCCGCCGATGGCTGAAACCAGGCGGCCGGTTCTTCATGCACGTGTTCGTGCATCGCTCAACGGCGTACCTATTCGAAGATCGGGGACCCGCCGACTGGATGAGTCGCCAGTTTTTCACGGGCGGGATGATGCCCAGTGATGGCCTTCCGCTGGTCTGTCAGGACCAGCTTGCCTGCCTGGACCATTGGCGGTGGGACGGCACGCACTATGAGAAGACGGCCAACGCCTGGCTGGCCAATATGGATTCCGCCCGCGAGACACTGTGGCCGGTGATCGAACGTGTCTACGGCAAAGCATGCGCGCGAGTCTGGTGGTGGCGGTGGCGTCTGTTCTTCATGGCCTGTGCCGAACTGTTCGGCTATGAGGAGGGCCGTCAGTGGGGAGTCAGCCACTACCTTTTCGAAAAACAGGTAGCGAGTGCGTCATGAAGATGAGCACCACCATGATCGTCAGCAACTTTGTTCTGTTTCAGATCGGCTGGTTTGCGTGCGTGTTAAGCGCCGCAGCGCATCAGCCCTGGACCGGCGTGCTGGTGACGACCGGGGTGGTGCTCGCGCATGTGCTCCGCGCTCCCCTGCCGGAGGCGGAGCTCAAACTGGTCCTTCTCTCACTCGGCTTAGGACTCGTCTTTGATAGCCTGTTGGTTTGGCAGGGCTGGCTGCAGTATTCCTCGGGAATCCTGCTCCCGAACGTCGCCCCATACTGGATCGTGGCGTTGTGGGGGCTCTTCGCAACCCTCTTGAATGTCTCATTGCGTTGGATGAGGGGGCGCTGGGTCATCGCGGTTCTGTTTGGAGCCGCCGGGGGCCCTGCCGCCTACTATGGTGGCCTCCGTCTTGGGGCGCTGGAATTCGCCAATCTGCCGGCAGGGCTGATAGCCCTGGCCATCGGCTGGGCGGTGCTCACGCCGCTGCTGCTGGCGTTGTCTTCGCGCTTTGACGGCTATGCCGGCCTGCCGGAAAAGAAGGCGTCATGAACGTATCGCTCTATCTCTTGGGACTGGTTTCGACGCTGGGCCTGGCGACGCTGACTTGGGTGGTGAGCGTGCTCAAGCGCGATGTGAGCATCGTGGACGGCGCGTGGGCCTTCATGCTCCTCGCCGCCGCGACCGTATACGCTACCGGTGCGGAGCCCTACACGGGGCGGACGATGCTCATCCTGACGCTGGTCCTGCTGTGGGCCCTGCGCCTGTCGGCTCACATCATCCATCGCAACTGGGGTGAGCCTGAGGACCGGCGTTATCAAGACATCCGCCGGAAATACGAACCCAATTTCGCAATCAAGAGTCTTGGGCTCATCTTCTGGTTTCAGGCAGTCCTGGCATGGATCATCTCCATGCCTCTGTGGCCTGCTCTCACCGTTCCGGTCGACTGGGGGGCATCCGATGTGCTGGCAGTCACGGTATGGACTGCCGGCATGATCTTCGAAGGCATTGGAGATTGGCAGTTGTCACGGTTCAAGGCCGATCCGGAGAACCACGGCAAGGTGATGGACCGCGGACTCTGGCGCTACACACGTCATCCCAACTACTTCGGTGAGTGCCTGATCTGGTGGGGCTTCTGCCTCTTTGCGCTGCCGGCCGGGGCTTGGTGGGCAGCCGTGGGACCGTTGCTTCTGACATACATGCTCTTGAAATTCTCGGGCGTGACCTTGATGGAGCAGACCATCGTCGATCGGCGACCTGCCTATCGAACGTACATCGCCAGGACAAATGCCTTCATTCCCGGTCTGCCGAAACAGGGTAACTATGCCCCCCTTTCAGGAAGCGGACCACATGATTAGCGCGTCTTTCGTCAGCAGCGGGTTTCGTATGGCAGTGACCGTTCTCGGATGCCTGACGTGCCTTGGATCTGCTCCCCAAGAAGCCTGGAGTGCCAGCTCCGAGACGTATGACTTCAAGGTCTTCCTCGGGAAAGATGAAATCGGACGCCAGCGCTTCGACATCTCTACGGAAGGCGAGCGGACCCGTGTCCGGGTAGAGGCGCAGTTCACGGTCAAGTTCCTGTACATCACCGTCTATACCTACCGGCATACCAACGTCGAACTATGGGAGAGAGCGTGCCTGCGCGAGATTCGCGCGGAGACGGATGATAACGGCGAGTCTTTCTTCGTGACCGGCATTGTTCGGAACGGGCAGATGCACGTGCAGACACAAGCCGGAAACTGGATCGGTGAGGGATGTATCAAGACCTTTGCCTACTGGAACCCTGAGTGGATCAAAGGCGAGCGATTGTTGAATTCGCAGACCGGCGAACATCAGCCTGCGTTCATGCTTGTGGTGGGCGAGGAGACGATCTCCGTGCAGGGAGTCCCGACTCGAACCACACACCGTCGCATCGTCACGGACAAGTTCACGATCGATCTTTGGTATACGTTGAATGGCCGGTGGGTCGCGCTCCACTCCACCACGAAGAAAGGCGATATCCTTCGCTATACGCTCCAGTGAGGACACTATGTCATTTATTACGTCGTCACTCCTCATACCCGTTGTGCTGCTCACGCTCGCGGCCTGCAGCAGCCCACCACCCATTCGCACCGCGACGACTGTGAACTTGGAGCGGTTCATGGGGGACTGGTACGTCATCGCCAGCATTCCGACCTTTATCGAGACGAACGCCTACAACGCCGTGGAGTCCTATCGCTTGGCCGAAGATGGCACCGTGCCCACGACCTTTACCTTCCGCGAGGGCGGCTTTGAGGGGGAGCGCAAGACCTATCATCCGACCGGCTATATCCTCGATACGCAATCGAATGCCGTCTGGGGCATGCAGTTCATCTGGCCGATCAAGGCCGACTATCGCATCGTCTTTCTGGATGAGTCGTACAGTCAAACGGTCATTGGAAGAACCGCGCGTGATTACGTGTGGTTGATGGCGCGAACACCGGAAATTCCCGAATCGGACTATCAACGGTTTCTCATGCTCATCGCCGAGGAAGGCTACGATGTCTCCAAAGTCAGGAAGGTGCCCCAACGCTGGAACTAATGTGCCCTGGGAAGTCATGGAACACGTCGATTGTACTGGGATGACAGACCGGCCCGGTCTGAAGCCGATCAACGAGGCATTGAAGACCGCATGAAGATCGCGATTGTCGGTACAGGCATTTCGGGAATGGTCGCGGCGTATCTCCTGCACCGAGACTATGAGATCACTGTCTTCGAGGCGGCTGATTATATCGGCGGACATACCAATACGGTCGAAGTCTCGATGGAAGGCCGAGACTACGCCATAGACACGGGGTTCATTGTGTTTAACGATTGGACCTACCCGAACTTCATTGCCTTGCTCCGGAAACTCGGCGT
>JAYWIP010000042.1:0-19668 GCA_039794465.1 Nitrospira sp. | reverse complement strand
GCTGTGCCCCGCGTTGATCAAGTGCGCATTCGTGGCAAAGCCAGCGAAGTGCTGCGTGCTGAGGAGTGAGTGCTGTGGACGGGCTGACCTCTGAAACAGAAACTCTCTCTGCAATGTCCTGTCGAAGTGCGGCTACCTCAGCCGACAGCTCCGCTGTACGCGAGGGCGCTTCGCCTCGCCAGAAGGGAATATTGGGCGGCGCACCATGCGCGTCTTCCACCCGGACTTTCCCGGACTCGACGCCTTTGATGCGCCACGAGGTATTCCCCAGCAACATGATGTCGCCGGCGAGGCTCTCCACCGCAAAGTCCTCATCGACCGACCCCACGACCGTACCGTCGGGCTCGGCCACGACAACGTAGTTCGCTGTATCGGGAATGGCGCCGCCGGAGGTAATCGCTGCCAGCCGCGCTCCGCGCCGCCCCTTGAGGCGGTGATTGATCCGGTCATGAAACAAATAGGCGTGGCCCCGCCCGCGATGTGTGGCTATCCCGTCGGCCAGCATCCGAATCACCTCGTCGAAGTCCTTCTGCGGGAGGTCGCGATAGGGATAGGCGCGCCGACACAGCGCGAGCAACTCGTCGTCCGACCACGTCTGGCTTGCGGCAGCGGCGACGATCTGTTGGGCAAGGATATCAAGCGGGGCCGGCGGCACGGTGATCCGGTCAAGCGTCCCCTGTCTGATTGCACGCACCAGCGCCGCACATTCGAGCAATTCATCCCGCGTCATGGCGAACAGACGCCCTTTGGGAATCGCCTTGATCCAGTGACCGGCGCGGCCGACCCGCTGCAACGCCGTGGCGATCGCCCGTGGCGAGCCGATCTGACAGACCAGATCGACGGTACCGACGTCGATGCCCAACTCAAGCGAGGCCGTAGCAATAACGACGCGCGTCTTACCGGTTTTCAACCGTTCTTCCGCCGAGAGACGGATCTGTCGCGAGAGACTGCCATGATGGGCGGCCACGACATCGGAGCCTAAGTCGCTCAGGCGTTCTTCCAGATAGTGGGAAACCCGCTCCGCCAGGCGACGCGTGTTGACGAACACCAGTGTCGATCGATGCTGCCGGACAAGCTCGGCCACACGATCGTAGACATCGGACCAAATTGCATTCGTGGCGACCGCACTCAATTCGTCCTTCGGCACCTCCACCGCAAGGTCAAGTTCGCGGCGAAACCCCACGTCGATGATGGTGCAGGGGGGTAGATCTGTGGACTGAGCGCTGAGAGCTGAGCCGGACACGAATGACAGTTGACGGTTAGTGATTGCCGCGTGTCGACTGCCGACCAGAAATTCTGCCACCAAATCAATCGGACGTTGTGTGGCCGAGAGGCCGATGCGCTGTGGTTTCGCAGGGGTCAGCGCGTCCAGCCGTTCCAGCGACAGCGCGAGATGCGCGCCGCGTTTATTGGGAGCAAGCGCATGAATTTCATCGACGATCACCGTGCGGATCGTGTGAAGCATGCGGCGGCTTTTCTCGGCAGTGAGCAGAATGAATAGAGACTCCGGCGTCGTCACGAGGATATGCGGCGGCCGCTTCAACATCTGCTGCCGGTCTGCCATGGGTGTGTCGCCCGTCCGGACCAGCACCCGGAGGTCCGGCATCAAGATGCCGGCTTGAAGCGCCATCTGGCCGATTTCGGCCAGCGGCTTCTGCAAGTTCTTCTGGATGTCGTTACTCAGGGCTTTCAGCGGCGACACGTAGAGCACATAGGTATGATCGGCAAGTTCGCGTGCAAGAGCTTGCCGGAAAAGTCCGTCGATACAGGAGAGAAAGGCCGCGAGGGTCTTGCCGGATCCTGTCGGCGCGGCAATCAGCGCATCGGTTCCGGATTGAATGGCCGGCCACGCGTGCTGTTGCACATCGGTCGGTTCACCGACGTGGGACTGAAACCATTCGGAGATTAAGGGATGGAAATACGACAGAGGCATTCCCGGATGGTAGGAGGAGCTTCAAGGTGAGTCAAGGGGAAGCCCCTGCATCAGGACGAGGAGAAATTATCTGACGGCGAAATCGGTCACGTCTTGGCCGACAACGAGCGTGCTGTTCAGCTTGGTGCTGCCGCCGGCACTCGCAAAGAACGTCCTGAACAATTCCACGATGTTCACATTGTCTTGATTTGCTCGATAGATCACGCTCCCACTATCAGGGGAAACCATATAGCTCAGGACGTTCTGGCCGGCAGCCAGACCTGGTGGATTGAGCCTGGTCGCGCCACCTCCGGCAAACAATACACGGTACAATTCATTCACCCCATTGGTGTCCTGATCGGCCAAATAGACTACACCTGTACTATCGGGAATCGCTTGAAGGGCATTCACGTTGCCACCAGCGATAAGCGCTGCGTTCAGTTTGGTGTTACCCCCGACAAAAGTTGTCCTATACAGCTCAGAGATGCCGTCTGTATCCTGATCAGCGATATAGACGACACCACTACCGTCCGGGATCACAGCAAACGCCGTCACATCTTCATTTCCCGTGAGCGTTCCGCTGAGCTTACTGTTGACCACTCCTGCGATGACCGTCCTATACAGCTCAAAAATCTCATCGGTGTCCTGATCAGCGATGTACACAACACTGGCGCTGTTGGGCGTCACCTCAAAGCTCGTGATGTTTTTCCCAAGCGAGAGATTGGTGTGCAATTTCGTGCTGACCCCTGCGGCGCCGAAAGCCACACGAAACAATTCATCGATTCCGGTACCATCCTGATCGGCGATATAAATGACGCTGCTACTATCTGGAGTAACCGCATACTGGGCAGACACGGTTCGACCGGCTGACAAGCCAGGATTGAGTCGAGTTGAAACCGTCGGGGCCGAAAAGGCCACTTGATACAGCTCGTTGACCGTATCTGTGTCCTGGTCACCGCGGTAGACAACTCCTGTACTATTCGGCATCACCTTGAAGTCTGCCACGTCTTCGGCAGGGGCAAGGGAGGCATTGAGCTTCGTATTTGCAAGTGTACTGAACACGGTGCGGTATAGTTCAAACTTTTCGTCGATGTCCTGGTCTGCGACATACAAGGCACTTGCGCTATCGGGTGTAATTGCGAAATCTGTCACATCTTCGTTGCCCGTGAGAGCCCCACTCAGCTTGGTACTCACGCCCGGCATCGCGAGGTTGACTCGATAAAGCTCAAAGATGTCGTCGGTATCCTGATCTGCAAGATAGACGACCGCGGTGCGGTCTGGCGTAATGGCGAAGCGCGTTATGCTCCTTCCAGCTGCCAAGCTGGGGGCCACTCTGGCGCCGGAGCTCGCAAAGTACAATTCAGATACGCCCGGGGTATCTTGATCCGCCAGATAGACGATTGTGCCACTGCCGACCTGTCCAACTCCTCCACCACCCCCTCCTCCATCTGGACAGCCAGAAAGAAAGAGCAGACCCGGCAGCATGAGCCATGCCCACCTTTGTGCGTTCATCGGTGTCCTCTGTGCAGTGCGTTCGACATGAGCTTACGCTTTCAGATATAGCACCATGAAAAAGATATGCCAATGGAAACCGCATGATTTCAATGGACTCTCCTCCCAGGTCGCTGGCACACTGTCCACAGGTTTAGACGGAGGACCAACAGTTTGCGCCAGCGGCTCATCATCCTGGGGGCGGGTTACACCGCCCGTTTCGTTCTGCCTCTGGCCGAACATCGATATGCCCACGTGCTGGCCACGAGCCGTGAGCCGGACAAGCATCTGAGCAATGTGACGCCGGACCGCCGCGTTCGATTCGACCTTCACGATCGAACGACTTGGAACCAGATTTCTCCGGACAGCGACCTACTCTGGTGCTTTCCGGCCGAGCCGCTCGAACTGGTTCAAGACTTTGCCAAGGGACTCGGCTTGCGATCCAGTCGGCTGGTGGTCCTCGGCAGCACCTCGGCCTATGATGTGCCGACGCAGGCGACCGACTATCCCCCACCCTGGACGGATGAAACCGCCCCTATTAATCTCGGCAAGTCTCGCGTGCAAGGGGAAGAGTGGCTACGGAAGAACCACGGCGCGACGGTGCTGCGCGTCGCCGGAATTTATGGTCCGGGCCGGAGCCCGACCGACTGGATCCGAAAGGAACGCGTCGGACCGTCACGTAAATACGTCAATCTCATTCACGTCGAGGACCTGTCCACCATCTGTCTGACGGCACTCGAACGAGGAGTTCCCGGTGAGGCGTATAACGTGAGCGATGGGACTCCTCGCACCTGGACAGAAATTTGCCGCAGAGCCCAGGACCGTTGGGGGATTCAGTCAGCGGCACGAAGCGATGAGACCGTGCCGACCGGAAAACGAATTGCCAACGGGAAACTGCTTGCGATGCTACAGAGCGGCCATCAGCACTTGCGTTATCCTGATCTGTGGAGCGCCCTGGATCAACTCGTCGCGCCGACCGGTTAGCCTCTGAGCAGCGCCATGACCGCCAGGCTGACCAGCAGATTGTTCATTGCGTGCGCGATCATGCCGGGAATCAGGCTCCCCGTTTTTTCGTAGATCCAGGCCCATAAGAAACCGCTCCAGAGCACACTGACGAAACCGATCAACCCGTATCCATGTGCAAGGGCGAAGACGCTTGCACTCAGGAGTGCCGCCGGTACGAAGGACAATCGGCGGCGGAGGATGGCATACAACAGCCCGCGAAAGGCGATCTCCTCGAAAATAGGCGCAAAGACGACGTATTCCAAGAGACTGACCGTGAGCGCCGATCCTGACGCCCACACAAGATTGGGATCGAACCATTCGGTCCAGTGGGTGGTGAGATTCAGGGCAGTGGCAGCCCTTTCCATCACCAATTCTCCCCACAATCCGGCCGCGACGACCGAGAGGACGGCCCCGATCAGCCGGCCAAGCTGCGCACGTTCAAGACGCAGTCCGAATCCGCTTTGGAAATCAAGGCCGGCCGGCTTGAGTAGATGGATATAGGCCAGCGCCAACAACGGCAGATTGGCCAAGGGGATCGCCAAGGCCCGCAACGACGCGTGCTCGATGGGAGGAAACGTCAGAAAGGCAGCGGTAATCACGGCGCCGAGTGCGCCGCCGCGCAGCAGGACGGCTGTGCCCGTGCCGCCCGGCCAGGGCGGAGGAACACCCGGCTGATGCAGGCGCACCGCATCTGGCCGCCGCGTGCGCCGCCATACAAGGCTGACGAGGACGACGGACCCGAGCATCAGACAGATGACTTCGAACACCAGCAGACGATTCGATCGATTGTGGAGCCGGAGGCCCTGAGCCTCGATTTGCCGGTTGACCGTGGCCGAGAGTGCTTGATCGCCGGTGCGCTGCGCCAGTCTGGATGCCAAC
Organism: Nitrospira sp.; assembly: GCA_039794465.1. Lineage (GTDB taxonomy): Bacteria > Nitrospirota > Nitrospiria > Nitrospirales > Nitrospiraceae > Nitrospira_D. The sequence goes on along the minus strand of JAYWIP010000042.1, from coordinate 14,381 downwards.
CGATTGTAAAACCATCCCGCCTCAAGCGTATCCGCGAGCGCCGCGTGCAGCTCGATTCCCCGCTCACGATCCAACGGTTGCACACTATAGGCGGCCATCATCCACTGACTATAGAGAGGCATCGGCGCGTCGAGGTCCCACCACTGGGCCGCCTGAGCCAGTGCGTCCTGCACTTGTCCGGTTTCTGCCTGGAGAATAGCCAATCGCAACTTGGCAGATGGATCGCCCGTTGTGTCAGCGAGTTCCCGGTACCATTGAATCGCCAACAGCCGTTCTTTTTCACTGCTGCCCACCATCCATTCAGCTAATCGTTGCTGCCAAGCAGGCGAGCGTTGCAACCCGTCCTGGGCCTCCATGATGCGGCTGACCATGAGGTCAAGCGCGCGATCCGGTTCTTCAAGCCGGTCAAGCTTCGGCACCGTTGCGGAAAACCAGAAAATCGACCCCAATGCGACGAGCAACAGCACCGCCGAAATGACGCTCACGAGGCGGGAGAACCCGGAGCCAAATGGTGTGCCGGCATCCCGGGCGCGTGGCCGCGTCTCGTCCGCCGCAGGTCCTTGATCCTGGCCAATTTGAAGGATATGCTCCGCCATGCGCCGGCACTATACCATGGGCTCTGCGCCACTCTATACCCCTCGAAATGGCTAGAACTGCCTGGACGGCGGCTCAAGATCACGTAGCCTCCCAGCCGGGACTTGGCTATACTAACCGCGCAGCAATATACGGAGTTTCGCAATGATGCAGGATTTTCTTCCTCCTCGGCGGCTCTTGCTTGGACCAGGGCCGAGCCTGGTGCACTCCCGCGTTTTGCATGCCATGGCCACGCCGTTACTGGGGCACCTCGATCCGGTGTTTCTCGGTGTCATGAATGATATTCAGACTCTGCTGCGCCGGACGTTTGCGACCGCGAATCGGTTTACCATTGCCATTTCCGGCACCGGGTCCGCCGGAATGGAAGCGGCGGTTGTGAACCTCGTCGAGCCCGGCGATGCCGTGGTCGTCGGCATTAACGGTGTCTTTGGCACACGGTTGGCTACATTGGTGGAACGGTGCGGAGGGAAAGCGATTCGTGTCGAAGCTCCGTGGGGTCAGATCATCGAACCGGAGGCGATCGCGTCAGCCCTTCAGCGGTCAGGTCCGGTGAAGGCCGTGGCCGTGGTCCATGCGGAAACCTCGACCGGTGCCTGGCAACCGATTGAACCGGTTGGACGCCTCTGTCGGGACTACAATGCCTTGTTCATCGTGGATACGGTCACGTCGCTCGGTGGGGCCCCGGTTGAAGTCGATCGATGGGGGATCGACGCCTGTTACAGCGCAACACAGAAATGTCTCAGCTGCCCGCCGGGGTTGGCTCCCTTTACCCTGAGTGATCGCGCCTTGGCAGCCATCAAGAATCGCCGCGCCGCCTGCCAAAGCTGGTATCTCGACATGGCTCTCGTCGCCGACTATTGGGCAGAGCAGACGCGCGCGTATCATCACACTGCGCCGATCTCGATGCTCTACGCCCTCCGGGAAGGGCTGCGTTTGGTGGAAGAAGAGGGATTGGCGGCGCGCTATGCCCGCCACCGCCTCAACAGCGACGCGCTCATCGCCGGGCTGATGGCACTGGGCTTCGACCCGCTGCCGATTCCAGGACAACGGCTGCCGATGCTCAGTTGTGTGTCGCTTCCTGCGTCGATCGATGACGCAATGGTACGAGCGCGCCTCCTGGAGACCTACGGCATTGAAATCGGAGGAGGCTTGGGGCCATTGAAGGGCAAGGTGTGGCGGATTGGGCTGATGGGAGAGTCGAGCACTGAGGCCAACGTGTTGACATTGTTGAATGCGCTGGAGGAACTCGGTATCCGGTATGGCTGGGTCTCCGCACCGGGGGTTGCATTGCAGGCCGCGGCCCGTGTTTACAGCGGAGGAACCGGTTCGTGACCATCGCAATCCACCACACCCGCCTCATCGATGGAACCGGTGCCGTTCTCGATCGTGCCACAGTGGTCGTGCGTGGTTCACAGATCGTCTCAGCCGGCCCCAGCCGGACCGTCACGATCCCAAAAGGAGCCACACGCATCGACGGGCGTGGACTTACAGTCATACCCGGGCTCATCGATTGCCACGTCCATCTGTGTTTAGGCGGTGAACCGGATGTCGTCGCGGCCGTCGAATCGGAACAGCCGTTTTATACCCTGCTGAAATCGTCGAAGCATGCGCAAGCGACGGTGGAGGCCGGATTTACGACGGTGCGTGATGTGGGCTCGCGGGATCATTCCATCTTTGCCCTCAAGCAGGCCATTGAGGCGGGAGTGATTCCGGGGCCTCGCATCGTGGGGGCCGGCCAGGCCATTTGTATGATCGGCGGCCACGCGCGGTTCATTGGACAGGAAGTGCAGGGTGTCGAGCAGGTCCGGCAGGCGGTCGCCGCGCAAGTCGGCGCAGGAGCGGGCGTCATCAAGGTGATTGCCTCCGGCGGTGTCTTGACCCCGGGCACGTCTCCCGATGAAGCGCAGATGACCCCGGAGGAGCTTCAGGCTGCCGTTGATGAAGCCAGGCGAGCCGGAAGAAAAGTCGCCGCCCATGCGCACGGCGCATCAGGCATGAAAAACGCCATTCGGGCAGGCGTCCATTCCATCGAACATGCGACCCTGATGGACGACGAAGCCGCAACCCTCTTTGACCGACACGGCGTCTATATGGTCCCGACTCTCTCGGCACTGGCTACGACCGCTGCCTGCAGACGAGGGTGTGGCATTCCCGATAGCGCGCTCGACAAGGCCAAAGCGATGACGAAACGCCATCAAGCGAGCTTCCGACTGGCGCACCGCCGGGGCGTGCCCATCGCCATGGGCACCGACGCCGGGACCCCGTTCAACTTCCATGGCGACAATGCGCAAGAACTTGAGCGCATGGTGGCGCTGGGTATGACACCGATGGAGGCCATTGTCACCTCCACGTCCGCCGGCGCCCGATTAATCGGGATACAGGACAGGATCGGGACGATTGCGCGAGGCAAGGTGGCGGATCTGGTTCTTTTCGAAGGGAATGTGCTCACGCACATCGATTGGCTGAGGGACAAGCGCCGGATCGTGGGGGTGATGAAGGCAGGTGTCTTTGTCGCAGGGCCCTTGTCCCGACAGGTCTGATCGGGCGCAGCGTGGGACAGAACGGACGCATGCAGCGTCGACGCACCACGCTCGCTACTGTTTAATTGAGCGCTTCAGCTTTTTTTCCACACTCGCCACTTTGCTCTGCAGCCGACCGGTGTGGCCTTTGCGATAATCCACTTTGATCGTGCAGGAAATCCGGTTGCAGTCCTGCTTCATCCGTTCGTAACATTGTGTGACGACACCGATCACCTTGTCCCACTCCCCTTCCAGCACCGTCCCCATCGGATTCAAACGGTAGGGCACTCCGCTCTTATCGATAATGTCGAGAGATCGGGCCACATATTTTCCGACACTCTCCCCCTTGCCCAGCGGCGACATGCTGAATTCCAATAGGACCATAGTCAAGTGCTCCTTCGCGATTAATTGAGCGCTGTCGATTCCCAGACTCTGCTCACGCGTTCCCTGTCACATCCATGCCTTGAGCCCTGGCTGCCCGCTTTTCCAACCAGACCTTCGGATATTGCACCTTGCCCAAGAGCCGGAATCCATCTAACGCTTCGCGCAGCAAGGCGCGCCGCTTCTCGGCATCCGGCTCGTCTTTCTTCGCCTGTTCCCGCAGTTCTCCGAGCCAGTCAACAAAGGCGGCGAATTCGGCGTCTAGAATTCGCTCCAGGTCCTCTTTCATAAACCCGGACAGTGCCGGCGCAACTCCGCTCGTGCTGACCGCGACGCGGGCATGGCCGGACGCCACAACCGCCGGCATCGTCACGCTGGATGCTTCCGGAAAATCGACCGACCAGAGGAGCACCCCCTTCTCTCTCGCCTTGGCAAGCAGCGTTCTGGCAAAGTCACGATCGCCCCGGATCGTATTGAGTGCCAGGATCGTATGATCGAGATCGGCGTCGCGGAAATGGCGCCCTCGATGAATGACCTTCCCCGACGCAGCCAGATTGCGCAACGGTTCGTTCAGTGTCGGGCTGATGACGGTGACACGCGCACCCGACGCGAGCAAGCGATCGGTTTTCTCGGCGGCCTCGTCGTCTCCACCGATGACCAAGACGGTCCAGCCCCGCACATCCAGCACCAACGGAAACCCGGGATTTGCCGCCATGAGTCCGTCCTCCCTCACTGTTCGCAGATGGTACGTTCGCGCATCATACAACAGCGCTTTCAAGAGCGTAAACCGTACGCTCCCCTTTTTCACCCGAGACCGCTATAATGCGCGCCGTGTTCGCTGCCGGAAACCGATGAGTCGATCCGCTGGAGTGGGGGCTGTTGGGGTGTAGTCGTGAAGGGGGAAGCAGGAGACAACCGCGACCGGGCACTCGGCACTATGTTTCAGGGGGGTCCGCGTCCAATTCCATGTTCCAGTATAGATAATCCCGCCAGCTTTCCGGCGTATTGCGAATCCCGATGGTAATGGTAATAACCGGACTCCAGCGCGGTTTCACAGGCCGCTTCTTCAACCTCATGCCGGCTTCCTCAGGCGTGCGGCCGCTTTTCCTGTTGTTGCACCGCCAACAGGCTGTCACGATGTTCTCCCACGTCTTCTTTCCCCCCTTGGCGATGGGCACCACGTGATCAAACGTCAGATCTTCCGTCCGAAACCGATGGGAGCAGTATTGGCAGGTATAGCCGTCGCGCGTAAAAATGTTGATGCGCGAAAATTTGACGGCGCGATGGCTGTCCTTCAGGCGCACCAGCTTGAGCAGCCGCATGACCGCCGGAAGCTTGATGGTCAGGGAAATGCCGTGAATCTCACGGTCGTAGACTTCGAGGACTTCAACCTTGCCTTGCCAGAGAAGCGCGATCGCTTTTTGCCAATGGACGACCCGGAGGGGTTCATAGGTCGAATTCAGAAGGAGAGTCATTTCCATGCGGTACCCTCATTGCCAACCGCGCCTCCATACGAGTGGAGACCGTCTGGTGTGCCGGAAGATGCTCTGGTATGTCTATGCCATAAGCCTTTTCTGAAATCAAGCAAGGGCGCGGCTCTGACCGATCAGGTTCCATGGCCACAACGGGGAGGCTGCTGTCGATGAACGAGTTCGTTACTGTTGCGCAGGTGCATGACATTCCGCCGGGAACAGGACGAACGGTAGACGTTCGTGGAGTATGGATAGCCCTCTTTAATGTCGACGGGACGTTCTACGCCATCGACAATGCCTGTCCGCACGCCGGCGGTCCGCTGGGTGAAGGGAAGTTGAATGGAACCGTCGTCGAGTGTCCGTGGCACGGCTGGAAATTCAGCGTCGAATCCGGGGAGCGGGTTGGAAATTCCAATTTCCAGATCCCCTGCTGTGAGGTACGCGTCGTAGACGATCACATTCAGATCGCCCTTCCGCCTGGCCTGTGTGTGCCCTGAGCAATCAGCTGACGCCGGGAACCGGCGGGGCACTATGCTGATCCGTGTCAGACTCCTTCGGTGTCACGCCATCGGCGGGCAGCGACGCCGCATTGACTTTCTTGCGGCCCAGATGTGCATGCCAGATATATTCCCGCTCGAACCACTGGCCCCGGACGCTTTGATCACGAAGCTGCACACGAATCTCGTAGATGTCGCCTTCGACGTGCGCGACCCGCCAGTCGCCGAGCCGCACCCCCTGCCCGCGCTCTTTCATGGACCGCACATGTGCGTTCATAGCCTCAAGAATCGTCGCAGCCCCGATCGCAGGGGAAGATTGCACCAGCGTCAAGGCTTCAACCTGCCGCTCGTCCATCGTGACCCGGTTGAATCTCGGCAAACCCGTCCACGCATAGTACAACGCACCGAGGATGAGGACGGAAACAGCAACGACTTGGATGACTCGGATCACGGGAACACACGCCTCGGTGTATGGTTGAGGAACGCCGCCATGTCGATGCCCCACCAGCGTGCGGAGCGCGGATGTGGAGCGTCACCTTACTCCAGAGGCATCTTAGGAAGGGCCGTCATTCCCTGTCAACGGACGAAACCGAGCGGCGACCGCTTGTCTGTCGAAAAGCCGATATGCTAGAAGTATCGGAACGCGCCAAGACGATCGAGTTGCCCTGAGCACCACGGATGAAGTTTTTTCTGTACGCCGATCAACTCAACCCCACCCAGCTCAAGCGGCGCGCCCCGGAACACAAGTTTCTGTACCGTGCCACACTGGCGGACCATACCATCAAGTTCTGCCGCTGGTCGTCCCAATGGCGGTGCGGCTTGGCCAGCATCGTTCCGTCGCCCGGTGAACAGGTCTGGGGCGCTGTTTTTGAGCTGACCGACGAAGATCTGATAAGCATGGATGAGTTTGAGCAGGATGTCCCGCAGGGGGCCTACCGGCATCTGCAAGTCAATGTGGTCACCGATGCAGGGGACAAGGAACTCGTGACCACGTACGCAGCCAATCCCATCGGCAAATTCAAGCCCAAAGACCACTATCTCGACTGGGTCCTCAAGGGAGTGAAACAGTGGGCCTTACCGGAGGAATGTCTTCAACAGTGGGAAGCGTATCGGTCGCGATAGCGAATCACGATCGATGTTCTGTTTACAACGATGGATGTTAATTACAGGAGAACTCAATGCCAAAACCAAAATATCACATTCTCGTCTGCACCAATTCACGCCCTCCGGGCCATCCGAAGCCGTCGTGCGGCTCAGCCGGAGCCGCGCAACTGCTCATGGCCTTCAACATGGGGCTGATGCAGCGGGCGGTTCCACCCGGCCAAGTGCTGGTGAGCGCGACCGGCTGTCTCGGTCCCTGCGAACAGGGTCCGACCGTCGTCGTGTATCCGGATAACACCTGGTACTCCAAAGTGACGGAAGCGGATGTGGCCACGATCCTCGATGAACATGTCGGGAAAGGCACCCCCGTCTCGAAACTGAACCCGGATGCGGTGTGGCAATAGGTTGATCGTTGCGTGTCCGGCTGCCGGCAGTCAGGCTCTGAGCAAGTTGAGGGCCGGCAGCTGCACGCTGAAGGAAGGTTTCCATGAGCACACATCTCGAGCACAAATCCGCCGCGCCCGCGTCGATCGGGTGCGCCGTCATTACCTGCAGCGACACAAGGACACCCGAGACCGACATCAGTGGGCAACTGATACGGAAGCTGCTTGAGGGGCAGGGTCATCGCGTCACCGTGTATCAAGTGGTCAAGGACGAACCGTACCAGATTCAATTGCGGGTCGCCCTCGGCACGATCAATCCGGAGGTCCACGCGATCATCGTCAATGGCGGGACCGGTATCGCGCGGCGGGATTCAACCTTTGAAGCGGTCAATGCTATGCTGGAGAAGCGGCTGGATGGGTTCGGTGAACTCTTTCGCGTGCTGAGCTATCAGGAGATCGGCTCTGCGGCCATTATGACTCGCGCCACGGCCGGTACCATCAATGGCCGAGTGGTCTTTTCCATCCCCGGCTCAGAACACGCCGTCCGCCTCGCAATGGAAAAGCTGATCCTCCCTGAACTCGGCCATATGATTCAGCAGCTCACGAAGTAAGTGCTGAGTCCTGAGTGTTGAGGCCCGAGATCGTCAGTGTTCCCCGCAGTCCTCACCACTCAGTCCTGATCTAGTCCTGCGTGATCTTCGGCTCGTCGTACGTCACTTCCGTTGAGATTTTCGATTGCGCGTAGCGCTTATAGTACAGCAGTAGGTCTCGCACGGAGATAATGCCGACAATTTCACCGCCTTTCGTCACGCCGAGATGGCGCACGCCCAGTTCGGCCATCATGTCTTGGGCGGCGTCGACCGATTCACTCCCCTCGATCGTGCAGATAGGGGCCGTCATGATCTTCTCCACCGTCAACTTGCCCAGCGGCTTGCCACTCGCCACGGCCCGCCGAGTGACATCCGTGTCCGTGACGATCCCGACGAAGGCTTTTCCCTTTTTCACCAACAACGAACCGATGCGCGCTTGACGCATCGTCTTGGCCGCGCTGGCAATCGAAACCTTCGGCCCGATCGATTTTGGACGTTTCGTCATCATCTGCGCAACAGTGGACATAGCTTCTCTCCCTTCCTGGAATAGGACAACTCAAAAAGCGCCGGCCATACCGCACTTTGTGTGACCCGGCGGCTCTTCAGGGAAAGCCTTCTTCATGATCGCCGCCGGATAAACACCACCAGTGTTCGGTTCGCACCGTCAGCTTGACGCTACCACAATTCCTAGCGCTTGTTCAAAACAAAGACGGCATGCAGGTGCTACGATGCGAGAGCAGTTCCCCTCAGGCATGTTCAACACATCAACAAGATCTTACCGAAGAACTTCCGGCTCAACATCTGTAGCTGCCCCGCTCGCGCTTCTGCGAGCGGATAGGTCCGGTCGATCACGGCGATCAGCCGTTTCTGGCCCATGAGCTCCGCCGTCTTCACAAGCTCCGCGCGGGTTCCCATGTACGAGCCCCTGATCGTAAGCTGTCGGGAAAAGACATAGCGCAGATCCAGCTGGACTGCCGCACCGGTCGTCGCGCCACACGTAATCAACCGGCCGCCTTTGGCAAGAGAATGGAGGCAGGTGTCCCAGACCTCTGGTCCGATGTGCTCGATGACCACATCGACGCCTCTCCCTTCGGTCAGGAGCTTCACCCGATCAGCGACTCTTTCCCTGGCGTGATTGATCACCGCATCGGCGCCCAGCACCACGGCCTTGGGAATCTTGTCATCAGCGCCGACTGTGGTGATGACTCGCGCCCCGGCCAGCTTTGCTAACTGAACGGCCATGCTTCCGACACCGCTGCCCGCCCCCATAATAAGAACGGTTTCTCCATGCTGGAGCCCTGCCAAGGCAAACAGCATATGTGACGCCGTCACCGACACAAGTGGGAATGCGGCGGCTTGTTCGAACGATAGATTCTCCGGAATCGGCAAGACATTCCTAAACGGAACCTTGATATATTCCGCGTATCCGCCCGGCATCTTAGCCCCAAGCAGCGAGTAGGATCGACACACATTATCACGGCCGGCGAGGCAGAATTCGCAGCGCCAGCAACTGACACCCGGTGAGACAAAGACCCGTTCTCCGACTTGGACACCATCAACGTAGTTCCCGACCGCTTCAACAATTCCGGAGATGTCTGACCCGGAAATATGCGGCAGCGTTACCTGGTAAGCAGGACTCCCTTGCCGGATCCAGATATCCAGATGGTTGAGCGCACAGGCCTTGACCCGAATCAGGACTTCATCCGGTCCGATCACCGGATTCGGAACATCTTCATAGACCAGCTGTTCCGGCCCCCCATGCTGCTTGAAGACCACCGCGTTCATCTAATTCTCCCCTCACTCAACAGAAAGTTTTGAAACAGCGGAACGGACAAGAAGGCAAGTTGCCTGATAATCCATAACTTGTAGAAAAGAAGGTCCGATCGGTCTCCCACAGCGCGTAACGAAAGACCGCCATAAATTTCCCTCTCTCAGGAATGCCCCTGTGCGTGGTTCCCCTGCCCACATCGAGGGAGCACCGCCCTTAGTCGGACATTCGGATCATTCTTGCGTGCGCACTCGGTGAGCAAGGAACCATGCACAGGGGCCATTCCATTTAATTTCTACCTGCCACATCGTGAGCAGGAGGACACCCATGCCAGCTCCTCGCTGACAGGACCCACATATTCAAAACTTCAACACCCCTTCCGCCACCATCACACACTGCCCCCCGACCTTCACCGCTTGGATGATGTCGTCGTCCGACTCGACCTGCACCAGAATGCGAGAGGGGCGCTCGATCTCATAGCCCTGCTCTATGATTATCTCGGTGGTCGGCGCGATTTCGACCACCCCATTTTCCACCAGATAGGCCCCCAGTGCGCCGCCGGCACTACCCGTGGCGGGATCTTCCGAAATGCCGATCGCGGGCGCGAACATCCGCGCGTGCACGCTGGCGAACGGCTCGACCGTCACCGTCGTGAACACCATAATGCCGTTGGTGCCGAAGCGGCCGCAGAGATCGATGATCGCTTTATCGTTCGGCACAATGGATCGGACTGCGGTTAACGTACGAATCGGAACGATCAATACGGGTAGCCCGGTCGAGACGCCCTGCACCGGCCATTTGGCTTCGTTGATCACCTGTTTGGAAATCCCCAGAGCCCCGGCCACCATGTACAACTCTTCCGTGTTCTCAACCTTCTCCAAAAATTGCGGCTGGGGCTGGGTCATGATGACCCGGGTCACCTGCGCATCGCGAGCGTGCAATTCCGCCGGGAAGAGCCCGATGTTGCACTCGTAGACAATGTGGGTCACTGCGTCAGAGGTTGCGAGCGTCCCGATCTGAGCCAACACATGCATGGCACCGACGACCGGGTGGCCGGCAAACGGAATCTCCTGAGTCGGCGTAAAGATGCGGAGGCGCACGACGGCGGCGGGATCGCTCGGAGGAAAGACAAACACGGTCTCCGAAAGATTCATTTCCCGGGCGATTTTCTGAAGCTGCTCGTCGGGCAGTCCGTTGGCGTCGGGAAAGACAGCGACGGGATTGCCGCCAAATGGTTGGGACGTGAAGACATCGGCCTGGTAGAACTTCAACGACCGCGGCTCAGGCATTCCGTCACGATACTCCTTCTGCTGAAAAATGGGAACTGCCGAACGAGCGGACAATCATCGGCATGATTTGACAGGTTCGCGCGGCTTTGTCACACTTGCGCATGGCCGATGATGCCGTTCCTCAAGAAATTACCAAGGCACTGGAGATCCTGGGACTGACACTCCCCGTCACGTCGGACGCGCTCGATCGAGCCAAACGGGTCCAGCTGTACAACTGGAATCCGGCCCGCTGCGCTAACCTGACGAACAACCCCAAGGCCTACATGCAGTCCTACAAGACGGCTGAAGAAATGACCGAACTTGTCGAGGCGTCGCACGCGCTGCTCTCGGCAGTCCTGGTTCCGGACGAGGAGACCCCGTAAGACGTATCTCGCATCTCGCAGAACAGGCCAAGCCCGCGCTTCACGCTTCACGAATGACGCTTCACGTCACATCATGACTCGTGACCCGGCTCATCCCTTCCTCTCCATCAGGACGCGCCACCGGCCACGTAATCAAGCCTGACACCCCTTCCGGTGATCCGACCGGCTGAGTTTGCTGCGCGTAGATTTGCGGCAGCCGGTTGGTGCCGAATTTCGAGATATACAGAAACACATGTTCGCGTGAGTTGACGCGCACAGCCCAGGGGTGAAAATCGTTCTTGTAGAACTCTTCGCAGAGCTGCATCGCATCGAGGCACGAGAGCGTGCTGGGGTCATTCAGCGTGTAGTAGTAGTCCAGAGGGAGATCGTACTCCTCCTGTTTGTGAATCGTAATCCCGAATTGTTCCGGCTTCCGCACCATGGGCGTGTGGCGGTAGGCCACAAAATAGAACAGCTCCAGTGAATGAATCACCGGCTGGTTCTCGAGGACAAACTGCCGCGTTTCCATCGCCTCCTCGAACGTTTCGCCCGGGAATCCGTAGAAGGCCATCACATGGTTCCAGATCCCGGCCTTCGCCGCCATCTGGAGATTGCGCTGGATCACGCTCTTTGTGGCGTGCTTATCCATGAGGTTCAAGACGCGTTCGTTTGCCGATTCCATACCGTAATAGAGCGTACAGCAGCCGGACTTGGCCGCGAGATCCCAGGTGGCCTGGTCCTGAAGCGTCTCTTCGAACCGGATCAGCGTCGTCCATTTGATCCCGACGTCCTGGTCGATCAGCAGCTGTGAGATTTTCTTGAACAGCGCCGGCGGATAGGATTCATCGGAAAAGAGGAAATGCCGGCAGCGGTACTTGTCCCGCAGCGCCTTGATCTGTTCGATAACCAACTGGGCCGGCATCCCCCTGTACTGATCGAAATACCCCTGGCCATGGTCGCAAAATGTACAGCGCCCCCAATAGCAGCCGCGCGTCGCCAGGTAGGGAATGATCAGTTCCGGAACGAAGTAGCGGTCGAGCGGCATCCCCTCGAAGTCCGGCAAGGGCAGCGAGGCCGTCTTCTCGGTATAGACTTCGGTATTCCGGTGAAGACCTGCGGCATCGCGATAAATCAAGTTGGGCACGGAGGCGAGCGGCCGCTGTCCGTTCAAGGCTTCAATGAGCCACAAGAGGGCATGCTCCCCCTCGTAGAGAATCGCCGAGTCAAAGACATCCGTGAAGAACCGCTCATGATGCGCGAGATCTTCTTGAAGGCGCGTGATCACGTTGCCGCCCACGACCACATGGATCTGCGGGAACGTGTCCTTGATCATCTTCGCGAAGGTCAGGCCCGCCAACAGCTGCATCTGCGTTCCGATGGAAATCCCGATCACATCCGGCTGCTCTTTCGCCACCTCCGGCATGACCAACTGATTGCAGAGATCCCGATAGACGTTCACCTGCTCATCCTCCAAACAGGCAAAGACTTCTTTCGAGACCCCAGGGCGATAGCCCAGGTTGCTTTCCATTGGATAGAAAACAAGCGAGGCGGGATAGTAGGCGGCGGAGATATAGGCCATGGTTTCGCGGAAGGTATTGAGCGCCCCCTCCAGCGTCTCCGCCTCATAGAACCGTTCGCCACGCACGATCAGCTTGGCATCTTCCGCCCGTTCCGCCAGGTCGAAGACATCGACATCATAGGCCTGTTCTACGACCGCTTTTTGCCCAGACTCCCGTTCCGTCAGAGTTCCCGCCTTCTCCTTGTCCTGCAGCGCCTTGAGCTGCATGCCCAACCGGGCCTTCACCCAGATCAGGAACTCCATACTGAAGAAGTGGTCCCACATCCCGATGTTGATATCGCGCTGCATGACGGTATGGCCCGCCTCCCGCAGTACGGCCGTCAGCGACGGCAGCGCCAAATACGGCGCGGTCGGCACCCATTCGGGCGGGAACAAGAGCATCACCTTGCTCTTCTTCCGCTCTTCCTGCTTGATTGGCAAGAGCCCGTCTATTTGGACCAGAGTATTCATTGTTGTCGTTCGATTATCACCTGCTGACAAGCTGACAGGTATCAGGCTGACACAAGATCCTAGTCCTTAGCTTGCAACTTGTCCGCCTGTCAGCCAATCTGCACGCTACATTTTCCCCGCGAGCGTCGGCGCCACTCCGGCTGTCTTCACTGCGCGATATTGCATGTCCGGCAATTTGGCGAGCCCGAATTTGCAGATGTACAGAAAGTTATATTCGCGGATATACAACCGCAGATCCCAGCCCGCATAGTGGTTGCGTTCGAATTCCTGGAACACCCGCTCGGCGTCTTCAATGCTCATGCCGTTTTTAACGGTGTAGTAATAGTCGAGCGCCAGATCCCACTCCGGATTCTTATAGGCCGTCACGCCCCACTTGTCCGGATGCTTCGCGACAGGATTATGCCGACCCAGATCGAACGTGCCGAACCCCAGCGAATGCACGTGTTCCTTGTTCTGCTCCAGGAATTGCACCGACTGCCAGGCCTCCTCCTTCGTCTCACCGGGAAAGCCGAAGAAGCCCATGCAGTGGTTCCAGATCCCCGCCTCCGCCGTCAGCTTCAGATGCTTCGTCATCACTTCGGTCGTCGTCGCCTTGTCCATCAATTGGAGGACCCGCTCGACTCCTGATTCGTAACCGAAGTGCAGGTAACGGCAGCCCGACTCCTTGGCATCCTGCCAGACGGAGTCCTCCAAGAGACTCTTCTCGAACCGCATATGCGTCGTCCAGAAAATGCCCATCCTGGAATCGACCAACCCCTTGGCCAGCTTTCGAAACAGCGCGGGCGGATAAGACTCATCGGTAAAGTGAAAATGCGTTGCGCCATATTTGTCACGGAGATACGTAATCTCGCTCAAAATATCCTGAATCTTCTTAGAGCGGTAGCCCGCCGTGTAGCCTTCGCCATGGTCGCAGAACTCGCAGCGGCCCCAGTAGCACCCGCGCGTCGCCAGATACGGCAGGATCTTCGTCGGCACGAAATACTTCTCCAGCGGCAGGCCGTCGAAATCCGGCGGCGGCAAACTGTTCAGATCTTCCGCATAGCTCGTCGCGGAGACATGGATGCCGGTAGCGTCCTTATAGATGGTATTGGGCACCTCGCGTAAGTCTCGCTTCGCCCCCACCGCCGAGACCAGCTGCACAAACGCCGTCTCCCCTTCATAGACCACGGCACTGTCGAAGTACTGGAACAGCGGCGACTGCGGCAGCACATCGCGCAGGCGGGTCACCGTATTGCCGCCGATCGTCACATGGATGTGGGGAAAGTACTGCTTGATGAGGGCGCAGAAGGTTATGGTTGAGAACATCTGCTGCTGGAGGACGATGGAAATCCCGATCACGTCCGGCTGCTCCGCCTCGATCACCGGCTTGACCAGCTGATTGAAGACGTCCCGGTAGATATTGACCTGTTCGTCATTC
>JAYWIP010000041.1:0-4235 GCA_039794465.1 Nitrospira sp. | reverse complement strand
GCAAGCGGCAAAACGTCCGAATAGGCCGCCTTGAAAAACGTGCGTAGCTCCCGGCCTCGCATTTTCAAGCGCGCTGGAACCGTGGCGGCAAATTCTGCCAGCCGATGATCCAAAAACGGGAAGCGAACCGTGACACCGGCGGCTTCCGTCATCCGAGTCACTTTGAATAAGTCATTGTCGGAAATGGCGAATTTCAGATCGAGATAGAGGTGCCGATCAAGAGGGTTTTGAGCCAATGCCTGACCGTAGTACCGTTCGATCGGTTCGTAGGGGCTCCTTGCGTCCCCAAGTGAGTCCAAAAATTCCGGAGTGAAAAGGTCTTGCATCGGCACGACATTGAAAAAACCATACGTCATGAGACGCTGCGGCAGCGGCACGCTGGCCCGACGAATGTACTTGGCCCCTTTTTCAAAGAGGGGCAACCCCGTCGCTGCCGCAAGACCCTGCACCGTGGGCCGAACCACACCCCGTAGCCACGACGGAATGCGGTCGTAGTATTCAAACACCCGCTGCTCGCTGTATCGCTCGTTTCCTGCGAACAACTCATCCCCACCGTCTCCGGCATAGAGCACATCGACACCGTGGTCAAGCGCCAGCTTGGCGCAGAAATAAGTAGGAATGGCGGAGGCATTGGCGAATGGTTCGTCAAAAGACTCCAAGACGATCGGGAGGGCATCGCGGGTATCCTGCGCCGTGACGGTGTACTCGTGATGAACCACGCCGAAATGACGCGCCGCGATCCGCGCAAAGTTCATCTCGTCGAATCGCTGCTCACCGAATCCGATCGAGAAGCTATGTACCTCTGATTTCGACAGGGTCTTCAGCACACCAGTTACGGTGCTGCTGTCGATCCCTCCGCTTAAGAAGGTACCGATCCGGCTCGGCCCCACCTCAGTCTGCAGGCGAGTTCCGATGGAATCGCTGAAATGCCGTTTAAGTTGCACCGTGAGCTCCTGCTCCGAAGCTTGGTCGGGCTTCAGGAAGTTGATATCCCAGTAAGCCGACAGATTAACTTCATCTTTGGAATAGTGCAGGACGTGGCCAGGAGGGAGTTTTCTCACTTCTTGAAAGATCGTCCTGGGGGTCGGGATGGCCGATACCGCCATGACGTCGAGGATAGCCCGTGGGTTAACCGTCGTACGGACGGGAGAGGGACAGGCCGAAATGCTCTTCATCCGCGAAGCAAAGACCAGCTTATCACGATCATGGGCGTAGAGGAGCGGGTGAACACGAAAGCGATCCGTGGCCAAGCTCAAACGTTCCTCCCGACCATTCCAGGCTGCCAAAACAAACTCGCCTCGCAGCCTCTCCAAGAAAGCAAGGTCTTCGTCAAGATACAAATGAAGAAGCTCCATTCCTACTTTGCTGTCGGACCCGCTTTCAGCTACAAGGTTCGACAGATTGTAGATATTGCCGAAGTACGCGATCGAATAGTGATGGCCTCCCACCACGGTTTCAGCCACCGTGGCAAGATGGTTCCCCATCTTGCGCACGCCAATTGCGGCACGTCCGGCCACGACGGACAGCGATTCTCCGGAAGTACCAAATCCCAACGCTCGTAGCATAGGAGTAAGACTAGCCGCTCCGTCTACGATGTTCTGGTTAGCAGACACTATGCCGCAAATTCCGCCCATAGGATTACGCCCTCTACATCGTTAATTTCTACCAGTAGGGGAAAATGACAACTATGTCGGTGAGCGCCTCATCACTACCACACTATTGAGCGGAGGACGGCTGTAGATCGCCGGGAAATTCTCCTGCATAACCAAGAGCTCTTGCCTTTCTCGCAGCGAGCCTGGCTTGTTCGCGGTCGCCCTTCTTGTAGTAACCTTCCGCAATCCACACATACGCTGGCTTGAGTTTCGGATCCATTTCGATGGCTCGCCTCAACTTGACAATACCCTCGTCCGTACTACCGATTTCAATCAGATAGCGTCCAAATTGCGCATATGTGAGCGGGTACTGAGGAAATTCCTTGAGTGCCTTTTCATAATAGATCGTTGGCAGCGTAGGTGCCTGCAGAAGCTTGGATACACTTTCGAGCAAGATCAATCCTCTCGGATGATTCGGGAATCGGTCGAGTGTATATTTGCATTCGGCAAGCGCGTTATTAATCTGGTCCTGACGAACCCATAACAACACACGATCTGTGTGTGCATGCTCAACCAGCGTCAGGTATCGCTCAGTTTCTGGATCTTCACCGGCCGTGAAGAAGTCTGTGGCCGCTCCATCAAACTTCCTATCCTGGTCGGCTCCGGCCGGACTGGAGAGCAGAAGGGTGAACAGGGCGACTCCGCCCAACATCCATCGTGCAATTTTTATTATCATTGTTTCACCACGTGACCGCAAATGTCTGCGAACGTTTGTCCTGCGTTTGCCCAGCTAAAATTTTCACGAACAAATTCACGGGCGGCATCGCCGAGCTGCGTCCTTCTCACCGTGTTCGTCAGTAATGTCACCACCGCATCCGCAAAACCATCAGCCGTGTCCGCAATTTCGAGGTGCTCGCCATGTCTCACCGGAAGGCCCTCGACACCGACCGTTGTGGAAACCATGGCTTTGCCCATAGCCAATGCCTCATAGGCCTTGATCCTGGTGCCTCCTCCGATGCGGAGCGGGATTACATACACAGCATGCGAACTGATATAGGGACGCACGTCCGAAACCCACCCGGCCACTCGTATTTCAGGGTAGCGGCTGAGCTCTTGCTGCAAATACCGGGACGGGTTGCGTCCGACGACAGTCACCGTAACAGTCGGCACCTTTGCTTTGATCTTGCCAAGAATATCCTTCGCAAAGTAGAGAAGGGCGTCCTCATTGGGCAGCCAATCCATGGATCCGGTAAAAACCAGGCTATTATCGACGGCTTGCTCCACTCCAGGAGAGAAAAATTCCGTATCGACGCCCGTTGGGATCGCGAAGACATTCCTGGCGTTATAACGAGTTTCCAGGATCCGCTTGTCGCTTTCGGAGACCGTCACAATGCCATGAAATCGTTGGCATGCGGCTCGTTCGTACCGTTCCATTTTCCTCCATTGAAGCCACCAAAATATTTTGCTGACGGGATTTGCAGCGATCTCGTAGTGTCGTCGGGGAATGACCGCCTCCACATTATGCTGGAAGAGCAGTATCGGGCACCCTCTGACCTTCATGCAATTGATACTGGGCTGCAGGAAGTCGCAAATCAACAAGTCATACTTGTTCTTTTGCAGTACCTCCAGCAAGGTTCGCTCCAAATCAGTCGAATAGTCGTTGCTCACAGAGATGGGATAGCGCGAGAACATCTTCGCGAGCACCCGCAGATAAAACTTGAACGAATATTTTTTGACCTCTTTCCAGGGAACCGGGTAGAACTCTGCACAGAGCTTTCCAATCTGCCCCAAATACGGATCGTCCTTGGGGCTCTCCACGTTGCTGATCAGAGTCACGTCGAACACCTGGCGGAGATACTCCAGGAGCTTGCCAGTCCTGATCTTCCCCCCCGTATCCATGGGATACGGGAAGCGTTGCGCAAAGAAGAGGACTTTGAGCCTGCGATTACCAGCAGATCCCGTCATAATGTTCCGGCTTCGTGTCGACGTCGAATGGAAGACGCACAAGATCAATAATGGTCTTTTTGCCCAAGTATGGGACCAGCGCTTCCTTGTACTCTTTGTCGGGTTTTGACACCACGATCACATCCGAGTCTCGTATTACCTCGTCGACTTTGGTGTTCATGAGAGTCGAGATATGCGGAATCTCGTGCTCGATATACTTCTTATTCGCACCAAAGATGCTTGCCAAATGCACGTCGGCATCGTAAATCTTTACCTTGAATCCTTTCCCGATAAGCGATTCAATCACAGGCACGATGGGACTTTCTCGTAGATCGTCCGTGCCGACCTTGAAACTGAGGCCGAGAAAGCCGAGCTTCTTTCGCTTCATCACCGCAATCTGATCGATGACTCGCTGGATGTGCAAGCGATTGCTTTCCATCGCGGAGCCGAGCACGGGAATGTCGATATCCTGCTCCTTGGCCTTATACATCAACGCACGCAAATCTTTCGGGAGGCAGGAACCTCCAAACGCAAATCCAGGCTTCAGATACGCCGAAGAAATATTCAGCTTCTTGTCGAGTGCAAACAGCTCCATAACGCTGTGACTATCGACTCCCATGCTCTTGCAAATTACGCCCATCTCATTGGCGAACGTGACCTTGATGGCATGGTAGGCGTTACACGCATACTTCACCATTT
>JAYWIP010000040.1:0-8253 GCA_039794465.1 Nitrospira sp. | reverse complement strand
TGCGGGTCCAGAGATGACGCCCCCCGGTCCAGACCTTCATCTTCGCCATGACATAGCTGTTCATGAAGTCGCCGCACCAGAAGGCGACCATCGACGCGACCACGACCCGCCACGTGCTCTCGAAGACGACCTCCAGCGCAGGCTGGATCACGGCATTGAAGGGCTCCTCCGGATCCGCCGGCATGTGGATCACGAAGAGCCCCATGACGGTCGCGAAGATCATCGCGGCGAAGCCCGCCCAGATCACTTTGCGCGTGCGCGCGTAGCCATAAACCTCGGTCAGCACATCGCCGAAGATGTAGGAGATCGGGAAGAAGAGGTTCCCGGCCCCGAAGGTCAGGCCGAAGAGCATGCACGTCTTGCCCGGCCCGATCAGGTTCGAGCAGAGCAGGACCGTCACGAAGGCCGCCATGACGAGGTCGTAGTAGCGGTAGTGGCGGGGATTCGAGACGGGTGTCTGCTCGGGCGGTTCGGCGGGGGCGGTCATCTGCGGGCCAGATTCCTCTCGGCTGTGGTGCGATGTGCCCCGTGCCGGCGTCGCCCGTGACAAATGGATCAGCCACTCAGGAAGGAAGAGGCAATGGAACAGGCCGTTTGGCCCGGTCACGAACGTACCAAAGACCTCGTGAAGGATCAATCCCCGGGCTCGGCCATCGGCAATCCGAACGTGTCCCCCGCTATTGGAACCACGATGAATCCCTCTGCCACGTCACCGTAAAGCTTGAATGTACCGGCTCTCAGATGATGGGCGGCAAGCGCACACTCACAGGGCCTGGCTCAGCCGGTGAGACTCCATCGGCAGGGGGCATCAATGCCAACGAAAGCAGCCTTGATTCTCCGGCACCACGCGCAAGGCCACGTGTCCGTTCAGGTCCCATCATGTTTTCTTGGGCGCGATGGGGTAGTATGACCGGGCATGGCATAGATTGGAGGGGAACGAGATGATCACACCATCGCGAGTATGGTCATGGGGGTTCAGCGCCTGTCTGCTTCTCAGCAGCTTGATCCTCAGCCACTGTGCCCATGACATCTATCAGGAACGAGCAGACCTTGTGAAAGACCACAGCGAGGCGTTTTACAACCACCTGAAGGCCGACCGCGTCGAACAGGCAATCCGGGAGAACGAGCGGATCGAAGCCATGGCAAGCGACATGGGACGGAAAGTCCGGAGCGGGGTCGCCCAAGGGGGAACCGTCGCAGTCGGGCAAGAATTCGCCTTGATGAAAACCGCCAACGAAGCCGCCGCCACCAATTGGCTGTCGTTGGGGCACTACTTTGCCGTGAAGAAAGAGTACGCGAGGGCGCGCGCCACCTACCAGCGCGTGCTGAATACCTATACGAATCCCACCGATCGCCCTGCCCGAGAACAAGCGGCCCGGGCGTTACAAGATATCGACATCCTCGATCCACCGGCCGCAAAGAATCCGTAACCCCCGCCGTCTGGCCTATATTCCGAGAAGGTATCCGACACCTTTTCTTTCTCACGGCTCAGCGAGATCATCTTCAGGGCCTTCGGGTATCTGCTGGAACACCGCGGTGAATTGTTCCTTCATACCGGCGATCTCCTGACAGCCGCGATGTCTACCAGACCAGAACGTGCGAACTCACATAACCCTATTCGCGACCATCTTTTCCCGGCAAATAGATTTGCCGTTACCCGTCCTGAAGGGCGACAGCGTGAAAGCCTTTCTTAGAACCGCCGACATCCACCCCGACGACGATGGACCCCGGCTCGTGGTGATTCATGCCGATTCAAAATGAAGAGAAGACTCCCGGTACATTTTCCCAAAGCAGAAGCAGGCCAAGAAACCACGAGGGACCACGACCCAATCCGACAAGGCATGACACGCAGAAGGAGCATTCAAGGAGGGCACTGCTACGATGCCGAGCCGGCCAGTTCTCGTGCATGGGCAATCTCACGCTTGTGTGCCGGACGAACCTGAGCGGCCAACAGCGTCACCACAGCCACCGTCTCACCATCCAAGGTCGTAAATTCGACCTCGTACCCTTCGCCGCCTCGATGGATCAACACCACCGTTCCAATGTCTCCCCGCCTGAGGCCGTGCTTGGGAAGATCGCATTCCAAAATCACATCTTCTAGCTCCTGAATCATGAGCCGCTCCCCTTACCGGATAGCCAATTATGACTTGGATGTCGATGGACCGGCTGCAGCCAACGCGGTGCTTTCCCGGTCTAGTCCGGCGAGGGCTTTCTGGATCAGCTCGACTTCCCGCGATTCGAAGTAAGGCTCGCCGCATTGGGTGCAAACCCAGGCGGGCACAGCATCCCAAGACACGTGATAGCCTTTTCGGTCCAGACTAAAGGGGGCGGTCCCTCTGACCATCCGGCCCTTGCAATGGATACATTCCATGTCTAGCGCCTCCTTCGATAATCGGCCGACCACTGATCGGTATCGGGAAGATAGGCGGTGATCACAGCCAGATACTCCGCTTTCGGCGAACACACCACATGAATCGCCCGGCCCGTATCGCCAAACCCCAGGAGCAAACAGCTATGACCTCGGCTATCGTCAGGATAGTCTTCCACAAGTTCGCCCGTCATGACAACTTTTTCCACCTCTTGCGGCGTGACCATCCGTTCCGGCCTGGACATTTGGCGAATTGCGTGCGGTAAAAACAACAACTTGTTTTCTGCGGCCTGGCGCGCAATATCCACAATCGTCATCTGACAGCTCCATTGGTCGAACCGGGTTCAAACGTGATGACAAGGCCAGAACTCATGCCGCCTGTCTGCGCCAAGTACGGCACGGCAGGGAGGGAGGACATTGCCATAATTCCAACGCTTTTGAAAGATTGAGGAAGCGGTGACATTCCTCTCCGTCCTCGTGCGGATGGGTCGCGGGGAACGCGATGAGAAAAAGACCTCCGGTACCTTGTGTTTCTATGAGCGTGGAGAGCTGCTCGCGGTAGTGCCCGGCCTGGAAGGCGACGGCATGAAAACCCTTCTTGAGCCCGCCGACATCCACACCGACGACGATGGAGCCAGGCTCGTGGTGAGTCATGCCGATTCAAGAGCAAGACAAGACACCCGGTACCGTTTCTTCTTCTCGGACCATGCTATACTAGGCCCATGCTCAAACGGACGCTGAACAAGACGAATCCGTACCTCGCCGACCCTGATCGGCGCCGCGCCATGTTTCAGATGACCGTCTCCACCTCTACCGACATTGAGGGCGTCAAACTCACTTCATCCGACTTAAGGGCTGGAATCAAACCCTCTCGCCGCATTACGCCCCATGAATCTGCAAAGTCCTCTCGATCACGACGCTGAATAACTTCTCCATCGGGCCGTAATTTCGATCAAGACCAGCCCGCACCGCCGCAAAGTACTCCTCTCTTTTTCGGCCCGAGAACTTGTCGAAATACAGAGCTGGCAGTCCTGCCTGAAGTCCCATGAGAACGGCTAGGATGCGAGCCACACGACCGTTACCTTCCCGGAATGGATGAATCAGCACCAGTTCGACATGCACCTCTGCCAGAGCCGCGGCTAGATGCCCAACTCCGGCAGGACGGCAAGGCGTGTGACGCGCCAGCGGGCCTTGCTCGAACTCTGCCATCAGCCGTGGAATGTGTGCTGCAGCAGCAAACGGAAACTCCCCTTTCTTCACATTCACCTGCCGATAGTGTCCCGCCCAGGAATAGATTCGCCCTAGCCAGATCTTGTGAATGCGACAGACATCAACACCCGTAAACCGATGATCCTTGTCGTACACCGCTGCCAGTTCTTCGAGCGCACGGACCTGCTCACGCCCTTCAAGGCGATCCATTTCACGTTTACTGGTGATACCGAGCAGATTCCGAAGGACGCGCCGATGAGACCCGGGCTCGAATTGATCCTCGTCAAGGTCAGCAGTATCGTAGCGATCTTTCTTGCGCATATCCGTCAAGCTGATTGAGCTGAAGACTCGTCGCCTAGATCATAGAAGCCTTGAGCCTCCGGCACCAGGCGGCGATATCTGTTGCACTGAGCGTGGAGAATTTTTCTCGGTATTGCCCGTCCTGGAGCGCGACGGCGCGAAAGCCTTTCTTAGAACCGCCGACATCCACACCGACGACGATGGAACCCAACTCGCATTGATTCATGTCGATTCAAAAGTAAGACAAGACGCCGGGTATCTTTTCTTCTTTTGTCCCCTTTTCTTCTCCTTCGGTGCGCTCTAAGGCCTCCCTCTCCGCTCCAAAGATTGATAGTTTAGATACAACGTGCGCGGTCCGGTTTGCCACATTGCCGCAATGACTGGATCAGAGGCTTTGCGAAGGCAGGCGAGAGGGTCGGTTTCACTCTGGCGGCCCTGAGCATCCATCACACACAATAAGAGTATCGCCTCCGCATTCCCTTGTTCGGCGGCTTTGCGGAACCACATAACAGCTTCAGTTTCGTTCCGAGGTACCCCTATGCCATGCAGAAACATCATGCCTAAATTGAACTGCCCAATCGCATTCCCCTGATCGGCGGCTTTCCTGAACCATGTGACAGCTTCGGTGTCGCTCTGCAGTACGCCTCTGCCCATCGCATACATCCAACCCAATCCGGCTTGCCCATACCCATTGCCTTGTGCCGCAGCTTTACGGAACCAGATAACTGCGTCGCTATAGCTTCGATCCTTACCAGTTACATACATCAGCCCCAAATAGGCCTGCGCATCCGCATGACCCTCACTCGCAAGTTCACGTATGAAATACACTTCGGGATCATCGGTACTCTTTGCTGACTGCTTTGATCCACCACGCTGGTTCTCGCCTGAGCTCCGCTGCTCCTGATCGTTCACCTGTTTCCGAACACCCAGCTCGGCTCGCTGATCCGGTAATTGTTTTTGGATATTGTCAGGGTCAATATCCTCTTTAGTGAGTGTGATCTCGGTCGCGGCTTGAATTGGCAGAACACTACAGACCGAGTGAGAGAACACGAGGATCGCAAGAAACCAACGGAGATACATAAGAGCCTCCGTAATAGAGTAGTGGCCGCTATTAACATCACGAAAGGACTCCCGCTACCTTTTCTTTCTCCACATTCTCTGATGGGGATTCAATACGCCCCCTTGCCAGGGATGACGTTCCGCACACCCCCTCGGGGCTGCTCGACGTCGCCACTTCGCCTGGGAATCAAATGAACATGGCAATGATGAACGGTTTGACCCGCGACTTCGCCGACGTTGATCCCAACATTGAAACCGCCAATGCTGGAATCTTCTGCCTGAACCCTCCTCTTAGCTTCTTCCAAGAGCCGCATACAGGCATGCCGCTCAGGCTCATACAGATCAAAGAAATCGGCTGCATGCCGCTTCGGTATGACCAGCATATGAAGGTCGGTAACCGGATATCCGTCTTTAATCGCGAAACATAATTCATTCTCGAGAACGATGCTCCCCGCCTTCTGCCGAACGCAGAATAGACAGGCAGTCTCACGGTGTCCGTAGGATTCCCGGAGCGCCCGAAAGTCCGTGGCATCCCGATCTCGCTTCATCGCATTGCAGCTGTAACAGAGCGCCTGCAAGTTCGTGAGGTCATCGCTTCCCCCATGATTTCGGGGAACGATGTGATCCACTTCAAGTGCACGCTCACTGTTCGACACCCCGCAGAGTTCACACCTGGTGCTCGCACGCTTTAAAACCTCGTACTTGAGGGTCCCAGAGATGTCACCCAATGCCAGCGTGCGATGCTGCCAAATCCGTTCCCCACGCTTGGCCACGTATCGCTCCAGCTTCTCCCTCAATAACCGCTGGAGCTCGACGTACTGTGTCTTCGAGAATGGCCTCGGCCAAAGAAGGCTGTAGCGCTTTCCCTCGCGCTTTACGATTCCATGCCTCGTCAGCACCCGACCGACCATATTCCTCGTGATCGCTTCGTAATACTCAACCTGTGTTGGATCATGCATCGAAATCGCCTTTGCAATATCCGTCTCTGAGCAATCGCCGTCGTGCTGCAACAGAGTCAGAAGCATGACCGGCTGATAGATGTGAGCCATCCGCATGCGGTGCTGAACGAAGTCGACGAGTTGCTCGTAGGTCATGGCTGAACCAAGATCACCAGTTAGCTTTCATCATACTTTTTGGCATTGCCGTACGATTTATCAATTGGATACTTGGCTTCGTTCTTCTTTAGCTTTGAAAGCACGACGGCGTCTAGATCCACCTTCAAGTCATGACACAGGTACGAGAGGACGATTGCGACATCGGCAATTTCATCCAGCACTTTCTCTCGAGAAGGACTATTGAGAAGAGTGGCCACCTCTTCGTCCGTTTTCCACTGAAAGATTTCCTGCAACTCACTGGCTTCGATCGAAAGCGCACTGGCTAGCTCTTTTGGCTTGTGGAATTGCTCCCAGTTTCGTTTGCGTCGAAAATCCAGCACAGCGGCCATGACGCTATCATTTACCATTGGCTACCTCTCATCACTTAACCAAGATAGACGTTGCTGTTATGCCATTCCAAGAAATGGGTTGATGGCCGGTCCCTTTGTACAGCTGGCACAATAACGAGTTTGCGGCCATGGAGCGCATAATAGTCCCTACCGTTTTCGAACTCCTCCTTGATCTTCCTGCTTACTTCGACAGCAAGGTCCGGAGTCACGGAGAGATATCCGAGGTCGAATAGCTTGTGAAGATCCGAACGGAGCAACAAACCGTTCGCGGTGTGGTTCGGGCCCGTTTTGGAAAATGGCTTGATGTGAGCAGCTTCAAGCGCTGGAAGAGTCCGCTCACCCGTGATGGCGCAACGACGCGTATAGGCATCCGTGACAAGAACCCGAAAGGCACCTTGTCCGAGTCTCGCCCTTGTTAGGAACTCGGCACCATACCGAGCTGACTCCTCTGCCTGAATGGACGCGCCATCGAGCCCTTTGGCTTCCCTGATGGAGACCTTGTGCAGGCTTGCCTGAACCTTCTCCCAGAGTCCCGCACCAGTTGAACTAGTGGTGTCATACGTCTTGCCCGTCATAATGCCACGCCCCCAGTCAGACGGAACTGGGACCCAATCTGAGCGTTCAAGAAAGAATGGATTGGATAATACAGTGCATCCGATAACCGGATCATGCTCCGATGGCTTGTCTCGCCTGTAGGCCTCTATTAACCCGCGTACCGACTCGATGGAGTCAGCGCCATTCTTTTCGCCAAAGGCATCCCAGGCTAGCGAAAGCGGGATGTTGGAGTGGCTAACAAAGAAGCCGCCACCGACGACAAAATTGAGAGGACTATGGAGTTTGAAGAGGAACGGAGCACCAGGGGAAATGGCTTTGAAGGTTCCTGCCCCGCCAGGCCGCCAGAAGTTGACCTCGTCCGGCTTGCGGCTCGCGAGAAACTCAAACCACTTGTTGTCGGTTACACCAACATAGAATTTCATTTACCTATTTTGAACACCGTTATGACTAGGCGTCTTCCAGCGTTTGAGGCACGTACACCTTCTTGAGCGGAAGAATGCTTTTGTACTTGGCGTCAAACTTCTCATAGTACTCAAAGATCAAGTCGACGAGTTCAGAGCCATCAATCAAGCGCAGGTTGCTTTTGCTGTTGGCAAAGGTGATTGCGGGTGGGGAGAATTCGCCCAATGTGACCAGCAAACCGTATTCACCCTCCCCAACCTTGCCATATAAAGCTGATACATCCCGGTCACCAATTTTCCCATCACTGCTCTTAACCTGAACCTTGATAATGGGGGGCTCAAAACCTAGATCGTCCTTATGTGCAACGATATCAACACTGGGCTCCCCAACCCGCATAACCCGCGTATGGTAACCCATGTTCTCTAATAGATGTGCAACGAATTCCTCTAAGGGCAGCCCCTTTAGGTTCTTTGACAACTGCTTGATTACGAAATCCCTGGTCTGGTCCTCAATATCAGAAGTGACAAGCCCTACCGTATCATCCTCCGATATTGTTTCCCCCGCTGCCTTCTGTTCATCAAGCTGGGCCATGAATTCGTCAGCGTAGCTCTTAATCTGGAAGAAACTTAGGGCCGAGCCAATTTCGTAGAGCGCGCCTTGAGAAAATGATGTTCGGGGTAGGTGTTTGAGCCACTTTACCGGACGGGTCTGAGGATAGCCCTCCTCAAGTTCAGGCTGATATTTGAAGGGACCTGTAATTTCACCAATATGCACTTGTCGATTGTGTTTTGACGGATAGACAATCAGGTCTCCGACTTTCATTTCGTGTGTAAAGCGGTACAGCTGGCTACCTGAGTTGATTATCTTCCCATTAGACCAACCCTGATATGTTGATCGAACCTTTGCATAGAAGGCC
>JAYWIP010000039.1:0-6627 GCA_039794465.1 Nitrospira sp. | reverse complement strand
TCAACTGCGGGAAGTTTGAAGACTCTGTCATCCGTTGCAACAGAATCACTTCTTGATGTACGCTCACGGAGCATTCTCCTTACGCGACCCCTCTGCTTTCTGTAGCGTCGCATTCAACCGACGCGCGGACACACGAGGAGGCACACATTGTACTCTTCCCCCAGCCCAATCAGACATTGAGAAGGGGCACATGAGTATTGCACCGTCATTTAAGCGGGGAATCGTACCGGGAGGCAGAGAGGGAGTGAGGCCCAAGGAGTTCATGCCGAATACGATTGCGCCGATGCACCGAGGCAACACGATCGTCGTTAGAATCACCTATCGTTAGGCGGTTATTCTCGAATACATCAACCATCAAGGAGTGGGGTGGCATATGGCTCGTCAGACTACCGAATCACTGTTGGCACTGGCACTTCGTATGAATGGTGGTGCACAACGTAAATACCGGACTCGCTACGATCTCAGGGAGTTTGGAAAGTACGCCGCAGCCCTGCGTAGGGCGCTCTATCACGACAGGCCGTTAGGCAAGGCGGACTTCATCTTTATGGACAGCCATATGCAAGTCTTGGAGATGGCCTATCTGCGGTGGAAACGGAAGCATGTCTGGCCGGCGGATTTTCACTGAGTTTGACAGAGGACCGCACGCGAAAGGGCCGTGTCATTCATTCAGTTTCGACGGTACACAATATGCCCTGAATGCCACAGGAGAGGTCATTCTCAAACCGTTTCAGCCTGACATTTCACTATCTCAGAAAGGCCGGAATCTATTCTCCGCTGCCCGCCATGTCGTCGATGAGGGGGCGGTTGATGTCTGTGCAGCCCGGGCAAATTCTATCCAGCAGTGCTTCGAAATCGGCCACGAAGTTCTTTGCGTCAGGAAGCTTGTCATTGACGACATGGGTATAACAGGTCTCACACAGCATCATCAGGCCTCGCGAAACCCCGACGGTTTTTCTTCCCGTGCTCCCGGCCATGTGTCCTACACCGATCCTTTCTGCAGCGCCGTGAAAAAGTCTTCGGCCTCGAGGTCAATTCCGCATCGCTGACATTCGTACGGCTGATCAGGTGCCGGCACGTTCAAAGGCGTACGATCGATCCGCCCTCCGCAGACGTGGTAGAACCGCCCGCGCGCATGTTCATCATCCAGCGGATCGCTCTCGTAAATCAACACCATGCCATTCCCAGTTTCTCACCTATCCGCGGGAGTATAACGAGCTCCGAATTGCAACCGCAACCGCCGCACGCTCCCTTCCCGTGCTCGACGCTAGGCCTGGAACTGCGCGTCATAGAGACCTGCGTAAACCCCTCCACGACGAAGAAGATCGTCATGCCGGCCATCCTCGACCAAGCGGCCGCCGTCGATGACGAGTATCCGGTCGACATCGTGGAGCGTAGACAACCGATGCGCAATGATGAACGTGGTGCGTCCTCTGGTGAGCTCGGTCAAAGCTTCACGAATCTTCACCTCTGTTTCTGTGTCGATATTGGATGTCGCTTCGTCGAAGACCACGATGGGCGGATCTTTCAACAACACCCGTGCAATCGAGACGCGCTGTTTCTGGCCGACTGACAGTTTGACGCCCCGTTCGCCGATCCAGGTCTCGTACCCTTCCGGAAGCGCTGCAATGAACTCGTGCGCCCGCGCGGCACGCGCAGCCGTGTCAATCCGTTCTTGACTGGCATCGAGATCGCCGTAAAGGATATTGTCCCGCACGGTTCCGTTGAACAAGAACGGCTCCTGTTGCACAAACCCGATCTGCCGACGTACATAGGCCAGCGGCAGATCACGAAGGTCGTTTCCGTCGATCGAGATGGCGCCACCAGTCACGTCATAGAAGCGCATGAGCACCTTGAGCAGTGTGCTCTTCCCTGCTCCGCTCGGTCCCACCAATGCCACATGCTCGCCTGCCGCAATCGACACGGACACATTCTTGATGACCGGTACATCGGAGCGATAGTGAAAGGCCACTTGCTCGAATCGAACCGCGCCGGGCCCAGGGTGACGCGGAGGCATAACGCCCGGCCGGTCAGCCACGTCAGGTGTGGCGTCCAGCACATCGAACACCCGCTCGCTTGCCGCCAGGGCATGTTGCAACATGTGATTCACCGAATGAATCTGATTGATCGGCACGTAGAACAACGCCAGATACGACAGAAAGAGAACCAACTCTCCCAGTGTGAGCCGACCGTCCACTACTTCACCGGCACCATACCAAAGAATCAAGACGGTTCCGAGGCTGCCAAGCAAGATCATCCCCGGTGAATAGACCGACCACAGGAACATCGCTTTGAGATTCGAATCGCTATAGCTGCGGCTCAATCGGTCGAATCGAGCTTGTTCATAGGACTGGCGCATGAATCCCATCGTCTCTCTGATACCGGACAACGCGTCCTGTAAGTAGCCGTTGAGTTCGGCGGAATGCTTTCGGATCTGATGGTAATACCCGTGCACGGTCGAGGTAAACCAGCTCGCGGAGATCATCAATAAGGGAATAGGGAGGAGCGAAAGTGCCGCCATTTTCCAGTTCAGCATGAACAGCAGGACCGTAATCCCGATCAGCGTCAGCGACGCCGTCATGGCGCCTTCGAGTCCGTCGATAAAGATTCGTTCGACGTGCTCGGTGTCGTTCGTCACGCGCGACATGATCTCACCGGTCGAACGATTCTCGAAGTAGCTGAGGGACAACCGTTGCAGGGCCGAAAAGATCTGCCGCCGCAAATCGTGCACCACCGTTTGTTCCAGTTGATTGTTGAGCCGAATTCTGAACGAGGCAAATAGGTTTTTGAGGACATAGGCCCCGACGAGCAGACCCAAGACCCAGGGAAGCAGGGCCATGTCTTTGGCCTGAATGACGTCGTCGATGATGAGCTTAATGACCCAGGGAGGGACCAGCTCCATTGCCGTCGCGCAAGCCGCACAGAGCAGCGTGGTCACGGCAAGCCCGCGATGGGGCCGGAGATAGCGCAAGACACGAACCAACAGTTTCACGAGAGGTCTACGAAGATGATGGGGATCAGATGACGCTTATCGGCTCTTTTTGCCAGTACTGCTGAAATTCATGGAGCTGCGTCAGGGTGGACATGTCTGTCATGCGATCGAGGAAGAGCTTCCCGATCAGGTGATCGAGCTCGTGCTGAATGCAGACGGCAAACAGGCCGGTCGCTTCAATATCGAGCGGCTTACCTTTTCGGTCCAACCCCTTCACTCGCACCACCGAGGGTCTGGTGACTTTCCCCCTCAATCCATCCACACTGAGACAGCCTTCCCAGTTTTCCACCTGTTCCGGGCCGTAATAGACGATTGAGGGATTGATAAGAACGGTTTCCGGAAAGCCCCCTTCATCCCTGCAACCCATCACCACCAATTGAATCGAGCGGGATACTTGTGGAGCCGCCAGGCCGATCCCCGGCTCGTCGTACATGGCTTCAAACATCTCGTCGATCAAGCCCTGCACCTCCAACGACTTGATCTCGCGCGGATCGATGGGAGCCGCGATCTTGCGAAGAATTGGATTGCCGAGCTTGGCGATTTTCAACATAGCCAGAGACCCAAATCGTGTTCTTGCCAGTTCAACGACGACGAGATACTCCTAACACAAGAATCTTCCGGGCCGCAACTCCGGACTCCGTACCCCCGAAGCCCTTCACGATTTACGCTTAGGCCGAGGCGGTTCCGGAATCTCAAACGCATCTTTATAGTCGTTCCACCACTCAACCCATTCACTGACCCAGGCCATACGATCCTGTTTCGTCGAGCTATCCCAATCGTGAAATTCCGTTTCATGGCGAGTCAAAATCCACAGCGAATGCACGGCCGATAAGGCGACAAACCGTTCTTCGTCGGTGACAAGCGATATCAGGATGGGAATGACTGATTTCTGCCGCACATACCGGGACTCAAATGCGGCGGCCTTTCGAATGGATGCATTGATATCGGTCGCCATCGCCTGAATCGCCTCCGGTGTCTTTAATGGGTCGAGACGAATGGCGACCCGCAAGGCATGCTCGCGAACGCGGGGGATCTCGTTCGCGTCCTTGGCCGTACCCACCAGGGCCGGCACGGCTGACACGGCTTTCATCATCGACATGGTTTCAATGGCGTTGTACCGGATACGTGGACTCGGCATCGCCAGAGCCTTGACCAAAGCCGGTACCGACGGTTCTCCTAAATGCACGAACTCCCCCATCGCCCAAAACTCCTGCTTGCCTTCCAATAGGGGCAGGAGCGCCTCGGCACGGGTCAACTCCTCAGGGCTCAGCGGATTCGTATTGGGAGGAACGGAGACATCCGGTGCCTCCTGACTGGCCGGCGGCGCTTCGTAGGGCACCTGAACCAGTCGGACCGGCGGAGCCGCCTCAGACCAGGCAGACAGCCGATCCGCTCCTCCTGCCAAGCTAACTGCTAGAATGACCGCTATTCCGCTGACGCGATAGGTGCTCACAATGATGGCGCTCCTTTCTCCCGAGCCGATTCGCAGGGCCGGACGGCATTATTCTTCAGTGTCGCGGGAGTCATGCCCCTGCAGCATTTCATATAAGACCGGCAGCACGACCAAAATCAAGACGGCAGCCGTCAACATGCCGCCGACAACCACCCGGGCGAGAGGCTGCTGGGCCTGCGCCCCGATCCCCGTCGCCAAGGACGCGGGCAGTAACCCGATCGCCGCTGCGAGAGTCGCCATGAGAATGGGACGCATCTGCGCATCGGCGCCGCGCATCACAGCCTCCCGCACACCGAGACCGGTCCGCCGAAACTCTTCGATACGCGAGATCAACAAGACCCCACCTAAAATGGCCACCCCCAAGGTTGATATCACCCCGACCGCCGCCGAAATACTGAAATGGGTATGCGTCACGACGAGCGATAGGACTCCCCCGACCAGCGCAAAGGGCACCGTGGCCAACACCAGTAACGCATTCTTGAGCGAATCGAAGGCAAGATACAACAGCAGGAGGATGATCAGGAGACTCACAGGTACGACCTTCAGTAACCGTATCTGTTCGTCCTTCAGCTGGTCGTACTGCCCGGCCCACTCTAGACGGTACCGCTCGGGCAACTGCACTTGAGCCGCCAGTCTTCTCTGTGCCTCCTCCACCGTGCTTTGAAGATCCCGATCGCGCACACTGAACTTGATCGGAATGTACCGTTCGTTATTCTCCCGATAGATAATGAACGCTCCGGTCTGCATTGTCATCACCGCCACCTGTTTAAGCGGAATGCGGGCGCCATCGGGAGTGCTCACCAAAATATTGCCGATGGATTCCACGTCCTGACGATACGCAGGCAGAAATCGGACCACCAGGTCGAAGAGGCGCTCTCCTTCGTAGACCTGGGTGACCGCTTGGCCGCCGACGGCAGCCTGCACGATGGCGTTTACATCCGAGACCCGCAAGCCGTAACGCGCGATGGCTTCCCGATTAACCTGGATCAGCAGGTTTGGCTGGCCAAGGATCTGGAGCGTTCCCAAATCCTTCACGCCGTGAACATTTCGCATCACACCTTCGATCTCCACCGCCTTGGACTCCAAGGTCTTCAAATCCGCGCCGAACAGCTTGATCGAATTCTCGCCCTTCACCCCGGACATCGCTTCTTCCACATTATCTTGAATGACCTGAGAAAAATTGAAGATCACGCCTGGGATATCCTTGAGCCGTCCTTCGATCTCTTCGATGAGCGCGGCTTTTGTCATCCCCGGCCTCCATTCCAAGCGCGGTTTCAGGTTGGCCATAAACTCGCCGTTGAAGAAGCTGGTTGGATCGGTCCCATCATCAGGACGCCCCAATTGTGAGACGATGGCATCGACCTCCGGAGACTTTTTGACTAGCCGCCTGATATCGCTCGTCAGTTTGTCCGCTTGATCGAACGAAATATCGACCGGCATCGTCGCTCGAACCCACAGATTGCCTTCCTCCAGCGCAGGCATGAACTCTCCGCCCATAAATTGCAATGCCAGGGCCGCGATTGCCAC
Organism: Nitrospira sp.; assembly: GCA_039794465.1. Lineage (GTDB taxonomy): Bacteria > Nitrospirota > Nitrospiria > Nitrospirales > Nitrospiraceae > Nitrospira_D. Next base: position 658 of record JAYWIP010000039.1, on the reverse strand, counting down.
CAATCCGGTTGCCAACCCGATGACGACAACTCGGTGATCGAGCGCCCGCATCACAATCCGTCGATACACCGAGCGGAGGGCGTGGACCACTTTTGTATCCGCTCCACTGACCTGTTCTGTGAGAAGGAACGAGCACAGCACGGGCGCGAGTGTGAAGGCCATCAAAAGCGCGCCTACTAGCGCAAACCCATAGGTTATAGACATGGGCGCGAAGATCTTCCCCGGCACGCCGGTCATGGTAAAGAGCGGCACAAAGGCCACCACGATGATCGCAGTCGAAAAGAGAATGGGCCGCCCCACCTGCTTGGCAGCCCGGACGATCTGCTGATGAACCGTCAACCGCTGATGCTTCACGTTCGAGAGGTTCAAGAAAATGCTCTCAACCATGATCAGCGTGGCATCGACGATGATGCCGAAATCGATCGCCCCCAACGAAATCAAATTAGCCGATTCCCCGATCAGGATCATCATCGTAAAGGTGAACAGCAGGGCAAAGGGAACGGTCAGCGCAACGATCATGGCCGCCCGCAGATGGCCAAGAAACACGAACAGCACCACAAACACCAGCGCCATTCCGCTGATCAGAATGTCGGTAATCGTCTCCATCGTGGTCTGGATCAAGGTGGTTCGATCATAGAACATCTTGAGTTTGACGCCG
>JAYWIP010000038.1:0-7585 GCA_039794465.1 Nitrospira sp. | reverse complement strand
GGTTGGCGGTGTGACTGGCGGGTGAATTGGACCGCCCTGCCCTGTTGGAGCCCTTCCCGGGCCTCCCGGCAAACAATGCTCATCCTGCTGTTGTCCGCCAGGACAATTCCTGGGCGGCGCGGATTGCCCCATCGGCACAGAGACCGTCATGCTCACGGCGGCAAGTGTCACGCTGAGTATTGCGGTTCTGAAGTAAGCACATCCTGTCATAGACACCGCTGCCTATTTTGGAACGAATGCCGGACGTTTCCAACCAGTGCGATTGTAGACCCACTCCCATCAAAGATGCCAGCGAGGTCGGTGTTCACGGCCCTTCGGCCTGTGATACCACGGGCAACGGCTTGAGCTCCCATTCCCAGGTATAAAGTCGGATACCCCCCGCACTGGCCGTCCGGTTCAACGCATCGATGGCAACCTGAGGAAGTTGTGTGCCGGGCGGCAGCAGGTTGAGAAAGTCCATCAGCTTCCCTTGATCGTAACTTTTCTGTCCTTTGAAGACGACAGTGCTTCCGTCGTAGACGTTGGGCTGTGACGGAATGTGCAGAAGCCAGTGGGCCGGCGACGGGTACTTGGACACCTGCGGTGGGTCACCGGGACAGGTTTTGGTAAACGCCACGTCCGGGTCCGGATTGAACGCAGAGACCATCACGCTATGGAAATCGCCGCCTGTCAGGCCCACGACGTTCAGATAACCTTGGGCCGATCGAGCCGGGTCGAGCGGCTGATTCACAAAGCTGGGGATCGTGACGAGGATCTGGCCCGAGATCGTGCAATCGTTTACGGTCCCTGCCGCCGTCCAGGTCACCGATGTCGGCAGCAGATCGTACTCCGCATTCCCGGCAACATTATTTCGAGCGTCTTCGTCGACCGGCAATACACGTGGCTTGAAACGCAGGTGGGCTTCACTCGAGACATAGCGCACATCCTGGCTGTCGTCTTTGACGTGCAGCGTGGCCTTGGCCGTGCCATGCACTAACGCGCAACCCACACCGTCGGCCACAACGCGGGGCAACGGATGTTGGGGTAGCATGCCTGTGGTACGGCTGTTGCTCATCACCAGGACCAACTTCGTCACGTTTTCTTCGGGAATGTCCCGGCAAAGGACCTTATCTGTTTCCTTGGTCCAGTCTTCCGGTTCCTTCCACTGCCCGCCGATCTCCTGGATGGCCCAGACATGGGCGTCAGGCCAGTCAATGAGCAGGTTCTGGAATGTCACCTTCCGAATCGAATCGGCAAAGGTAAAGGTATAGTATCGGGCTGCGAGTGGCGCAACGGGTTCGGTCAATTCCTTGGTGCCCGGCCTGTCGAGATGCACGTTTACCACTGCGGGCGGTTCGGGTTTCGGATGGGTTGGAAAGGTCTTATCCCTGGTATCGCTTCTGTATGGCCATTGCGCCGGAGTAAGGTCGCGATTCCAGTTCCGGACCGTATAACGAGCGAAATGTTCGATGAGGGGCATGGTGTCATCCACGGCAAAAATGTGATCTTTCCCGTTACGTTTAGCCCTTTCCCAGACGCGCTTGACAATATTGTCTCCAAGGTCAATCGAGGCGGAGTAGAAGAACAGCCATGCGGCGTATTTGAAAGGTTCGGCATCGAGGCTGTCATGGAGGTACGGGAAGAGCGGATTCAAATCTCGATTACCCGAAGTTAAAAATTGGTATGCATGCGGCTCCATTTCCAGGGCTTTCATCACCTTGTACTCAACCCATTCTGCAGTGCTCTCATGTAACCAGCTGGATTCAAAGGCGTCGTACGCGAACTGCGCCGTGTGCGCCAATTCGTGGGCGATCGTGCCATTAACATCTTCCCGGGTGCGGCCCTCGATGTCGACCAAGGCATAGCCGGAGTACCTGGAGGGAATTGCAGCTGGGGTAAACTGTGCGAAGCCACCGGCTTCATAGTTATTCGTCGTGCATGTCCTCAGCCCCGGATGAGATCGGCACTCTATCTTTCTAGGATCAACAGTGGAGCCCATCACGAAATAGATATCCACCGCAGAGTCCGGGTTGGTCTCGTCGCAGGGGTTTCCGTTGTCCGGCAAGGGATGCGTAAAAAAGGCGGGAAACGCGTGCCACACCTTCCAGACCATTCCCTTGTACGTACCCAGCTCGGATTTATAGGCCTTGGGAATCCAGGCCCTCACGTTGGTCTGAGGGACCAACTCACTCTCCCAATCCTCGGCGAGCTTCTTGATTACCGTGCATCCGGACTGCGCTGGTCTTCCCGCCGCCACTCGCCTGATCCATCCAGCCTTATCGGCTCGCCGCGCACCTGCCTTGCCTGAATGCGGGCGGTTGAACACGCTGATCGGGTCATTTGGTCTCGCGCGGAAGGGGGCCATGTCGGCGAGCACGTCGTTGCTCAAGGTCGCTTCTTTCTGATCGATCTCAGCAAACAAGGGTCGGCCGGCTTCCCAGTCAATAATCGGGCTACGGAAGCGTGGTTCTACTCGCGGATCTCCGTAGATGGCGAACGCTCGTTGGCGAAGCGACTCCTCATAGGTGATCGTGCCGGCTTTGAGCGCAGCGGCGATGAGCTCTTCGCTGGAGGGCGGCAGATCAGATTTGTCGTCAGTTTGCTTCGGGGCATCCGCACGTGGAGCCGTCACACCATCGGGAGCCGAGCCAGCGGACGCCATCGGCACAGAGAGAATAGTGCTCACTGCGATGAGCACCATGACCACTATCAGAGCTCTGAAGCGAAAACATGCTGTCATGAGAACAGCCGCCCACTTAGGAATGAAGGAAGGGGCTCTCCGGCCCGCGCGATTGTATGCCTACGCCCATCGGAAACGCCAGACCGGAGATAACACTACCTAGCGGATGCCCACTACCATCCAAACAACGGAAGCAGGGACGGAAAAGACCTTCATGAAAGACCATGACAACTAGGTGATGCTGCTTGAGGTTGACACCGGCCTCCGCCGGACGTAGCCTCTCGCAGTCACGTTCACAATCAGACTTGTCTCTGTTGGATCAGGATGGACTGGTCACTCCTCATCGGGCTCCCTGTCGGTCTCGCACTGGTCGGAGCGGGAGCCTACGGCTTGTATCGGCTGGTGAGCCGAACCAAGGAGCAGTTTGCGGCACAGCAACCCGCGCTTCGTGTCACCAACCTGTCGGCGCTGAACGCGGGCGATGTCCTGACACTGACTCCCGAGCTTGATAATATCGGCTCTGGAACGGCGTATGACTGTGTGGTGCAACTGGGCGGCTGGGAGGGCAATTTTTCCGTCATGGCCATCCATCCCCATGGGCCACGGCATCGGAAACATGCCATCCCCATCGTCTTAGGCCCGGACGCGCCGATTCGTGTCACACCTCAGTCCAACGGCTATCTGCGGCTGGCCTGTCGCGATTGTTGGGGGTTGCTGCACGAATGCTGGTACCCCGTCACACAATCAAAAAATCCCGCCACGGCCCGCTACGACATTCAAATGGATCTGTCTCACCCCAACCTGACCGAACCAGCGCTCTCGTTCTGGAGCATGAGAAAATTGCTTCGGGATAACCCCGCTCAAGATTGAGCTGAAACGGCCGACAAGATTGCTATACCCCGGCACAGGTGCGCGTCGTGCCTGCCGGAAACTCTTCCAACGATTGACACAGGGTCATCGCCTGCTAGGCTGCGTTCGTATCCCTATGGCACGCACAAAAAAGGTTGTCATTATCGGGGGTGGGTTCGGAGGCATGACGGCCGCGCGTTTCCTGCGCGATGCCGAGGTCGTCCTGATCGACCGGACGAATCACCATGTCTTTCAACCCTTGCTCTACCAAGTCGCCACGGCCGCACTCTCCCCCACCGACATCGCCTGGCCGTTGCGCACCCTGTTCCGTTCCCAACCCAATGTTCGCGTCGTCATGGATGACGTCGTGTCGATCGATCGTTCCGCGCGAGTTGTCCGCCTGCGGGATAGCGCCCCGATTGCCTTCGACACGTTGATTGTCGCCCCCGGATCGCGCCACGCATATTTTGGACACGATGAGTGGGAAGCACTGGCCCCCGGCCTGAAGACCATGGCGGATGCCGTGTATTTGCGCGAGCGGATGTTGCTCGCCTTCGAAGAGGCGGAACGGCAACGGGCCGAGACCGGCATGCAGGATCGCCTCACTTTTGTAATCGTCGGCGGAGGTCCAACGGGAGTGGAATTGGCCGGCTCGCTCATCGAGATCGGACGGAAGGCCATGGGGCCGGATTATCCTCACTTGCGCCTGGAAGACCTCTCCATCATCCTCGTGGAAGCCGGCCCACGCGTATTGCCGGGATTCGATCCTGCGCTCTCGGCAAAGGCCTTGGCCTCACTCAAACACATGGGTGTGACAGTCAAACTGAACAATCCCGTGAGCGCCGTCCGCGCCGATGGGGTGATGGTCGGGAACGAATGGATCCCCTCCACCAACGTGGTGTGGGCAGCGGGCAACAAGGCCTCGCCTCTCTTGAATACCCTTGCCGTTCCCCAGGATGCAAACGGCCGGATCAAGGTCCGGCCGGATTTGACGATTCCGGACGAGCCGTGGATTTTCGTCATCGGCGACTCGGCCCATTGTCTCGACCGCGATAGGACACCCTTGCCGGGAATCGCGCCGGTCGCCATGCGAGAAGGGCAGTACGTCGCCTCGGTGATCAACCAGAATCTTACCCCGGACCGACGATCGCCGTTTACGTATACGGATCGCGGCATGCTGGCCACTATCGGCCGTGCCCAAGCCGTGGCGCAGATCGGGCCCATACATGCATCCGGATTCCTGGCGTGGGCTCTCTGGTGTATCGTCCACGTGTTCTTTCTCATCGGGCTCAGGAACCGGATCCGTGTGATGTCGGAATGGACGTGGTACTACCTTACCTTCAAGCCCGGGGCGAGATTGTTGTTCGAGCAGCCGGCCGGTCGGCCGCACTGTTCATCCACGCAGCAGACAGAAGCGACAGCCGTTGAAGACCGCGCACCCACCCGCCGCGCGGCGTAAACTGCGTCTTCCGACCTAGCCCTTCACTATCATACGCAAGCAGGATAGAGTGCAGCCGTGAACGGCTGGGACGCAGCATCATGACTCGCAAGCGGGTCGTCATTATCGGAGGCGGGTTCGGAGGCCTGGCAGCGGCACGCGGTCTGCGGCAGGCCGAGGTCATTCTGATCGATCGCACGAATCACCATCTCTTCCAGCCGTTGCTCTATCAGGTCGCCACCGCCGCCCTGTCCCCAAGCGACATCGCCTGGCCTCTGCGCTCCCTCTTTCGTTTGCAGCCCAATGTGCGCGTGGTGCTGGATGAGGCCGTCTCCATCGATCGAACGACACGGACGGTTCACCTGCAGGATAGCCCGCCGATGGCCTTCGACATCCTGATCGTCGCTGCGGGTTCGCGCCACGCCTATTTCGGACATGACGAATGGGAACGGTTTGCACCGGGCCTCAAGACGATGACCGATGCCGTCCGGCTGCGCGAACGGATGCTGCTGGCGTTCGAGGAATCGGAACGGCGCCGCGCCGTAACCGGCGCACAGGACCGTCTCACCTTCGTGATCGTGGGAGGAGGCCCGACGGGGGTGGAGTTGGCTGGATCGCTGGCGGAGTTCGGGCGCACGGCTATGGGACGGGACTTTCCCGCCCTGCGTCTTGATGCCCTGTCCATCATCCTGGTGGAAGCCGGTCCGCGCATCCTGCCGACGTTCGATCCCTCGCTCTCGGCAAAGGCCCTGACTGCGCTCGAGCGCATGGGCGTGACCATCACGTTAAATAGCCCGGTGCGTACCGTCGATGCCGGTGGTGTGATGGCCGGACAGGAATGGATTCCCACGGCGAATGTAATTTGGGCCGCGGGCAACAAGGCGTCGCCCCTGTTGACCACTCTTGCAGCCCCTCAGGATTCGTACGGGCGCGTCAAGGTCCGACCGGATCTGTCGATTCCAGACGACTCTTGGATCTTCGTCATCGGTGATGCCGCGCATTATCCCGGCGAAGACGGGACTCCCTTACCGGGAGTCGCTCCCGTCGCCGTGCAGCAAGGGCGGCATGTCGCCACGCTCATCGAGCGAGGGTTCGCTGCTGAACAGCGCCCGCCCTTCGTTTACCACGACCGCGGCATGCTGGCCACGATTGGCCGCGCACAGGCGGTCGTCCAAATCGGACCGCTTCGTGTGTCAGGATTTTTTGCCTGGCTGTTCTGGTGCCTTGTCCACATCTTCTTCCTCATCGGGTTCAGAAACCGAGTCCGTGTGATGTCGGAATGGCTGTGGTACTACCTCACCTTTAAGCCGGGGGCCGGCTTGCTGTTCGCCCAGACCGGAAAGCCCCGCAAGCAACCTGCCTCTGCCGATGGTTCACCGGCACACTGACTTCGACACCTTAAATTGTCCGCCGTGCACTTGCCTTGGTACCCGCGGCACCGCGTGTCTTCCGCTACCATCAGCCCATGTATCGACCATGGTTGCTCTTTGACGTTTCCTGAGGCAGAAACATCAAACTCACGCCTTTGCTGCACTCTACGGACGTATGTGTGACGGCTGCGGTCATCTCCGCATGAGATAGTGCATCGGCGGTCACGGCATCAGCCAGCTCCCTCCAGGCCATCGGCCCAAGCATCACAACCACGAGCACGAAGAGAGTACCGTAGCGCCCGATGCATGACTTCTCTATGAGGCGATCTCCGGAACTGGCTGGTTTTCTTTCATGGACGTGTTGCGATCAGTTCTTCTTTCCGGCCATTGCGCCACACAACGACCGTGATCGCATCTCCCGAACGAAGCCTGGTCAATCGATCCCTGATGACCAGGTAGCCGGCGCCGTCTCCGGTAACCGGAACACCCTGGACTTCCAGAACGACGTCTCCACCGACAATCATCGGTTCGCCTTCGATCACCGCCGTCATGGTCCCCGCCTTGAGGCCTAGCCTCGCAGCAGGAGAATTCAACGCAACCCGCTGGACCAGCATTCCGGCGTTCTGCGGAAGGTTGAAAACCTTCGCCAGATCACCGGATAGTATGAAGCCTTCCACTCCGCTCCAAACCGGATTCTGATTGAGAAGGAGCTTCCTCGCCAAATTCGCGGTGACGACAAAACCCAACCCTTCGAAACCGCCCGACTTGGACATAATATGACTCACGATGCCGACTACCTCGCCAGCCATGTTGAACATGGGGCCACCGGAATTCCCTTGGTTAATGGCAGCATCAGTTTGGAAGAATTCCGCTCGCGATATGTCTCCGAACATGGTATTGGGTTTCCGCCTCGCGCTGATGTGACCGACAGTCAGCGTGTGACTCATCCCTAAAGGAGCCCCTACGACAAAGACCTCGTCGCCGACTTCTGCCTCGTCCGAATCGCCGAGCCTGGCCACTGCAGCACCGGCCGGTACTTGTGCCAATTGAAGTAGCGCGAGATCTGCTGCTGGATCAGACGTGAGCACGCTGGCCGTGGAGACCTCTCCATTGTGAAACCGAACCTTGATTTCATCTGCTGTCTGTACGACGTGTGCCGCTGTCATAATCTTTCCGTCGGCAGAAATAAGCACGCCGGAACCCAGGCCAGGCAAGGTTGCAAGTTGCATCTTCGGGCCTGTTACGACCTTGTGGCTGTTGGTTTCGATC
>JAYWIP010000037.1:0-21965 GCA_039794465.1 Nitrospira sp. | reverse complement strand
CCGGTTTCCAGCACCTCGGTTTTGGTCTCCTGATCTTCGAGCTTTGGAGCTGGACGGTGGATCGGATAGGTTTTCTTCGTTTTGATCGGTCCCTTTTCGTCGACCGGTTCGCCCAGCACGTTCATGAGACGACCAAGCGTCTCACGGCCGACAGGCACCGAGATGGCCGCGCCCGTATCCGCCACATCCATCCCGCGTGTCAACCCGTCGGTCGTGGACATCGCGATGCTGCGGATACGGTTTTCACCGAGATGCGAGGCTACTTCCAAGGTGATCCGAATGGCGGGAGTCCCCGCCGCCTTGTTCTCTTCCTGCGTGACTTTCAGGGCGTTGAAAATGTTCGGCAGTTGGCCGGGAGGAAACTCGACGTCTACCACCGGTCCGATGACTTGAATGACCTTACCTGTGCTCACTATATGACTCCTTCCTTTTCCATCCTCCCACCTCATGCGAGTGGGTGGCGCCGACTAGGTGCCCGGTCACCCGCAGCGGGGGTCCACACCGGGCGGGGTGCGAGGATGAACGGGTGCCGGCCGGCGACAGGACCCGCTCGAACCTATTTCAACGCTTCCGCGCCTCCGACGATATCCATCAGTTCTTTCGTAATCGCCGCCTGCCGGGTCTTGTTGTAATACAACGTCGTCTTCTTGATGAGCTGGCCGGCGTTGCGTGTGGCGCCATCCATGGCCGCCATGCGGGCGCCGTGCTCGGCAGCCGCGGACTCCAGCAAAATCCGGTAGGCCTGCACTTGGAAATGTTTCGGCACCAGCGCGTTCAACAGTTCCGCTTCGCCCGGCTCGTAGAGATAGGCCCCGGCGGACACCGGAGCGGCCTGCGCCGCGCCGAATTCAACGGCCGCATCGACTGGAAAGAGCTTCTCGACGATCACCCGTTGTTGAATGGCGGATTTGAACTCGTTGTACACCACGTGAAGCTCGTCGAAGGTGCCCTTGATGAAGTTGTCGGTCAGGTCACCGCCGATGTCGAGGGCATGTTCGAAGCTTAACTTGTCGAACACCCCGGTCCATTCTTGTCGGATCAGCCAAGTCCGGCGCCTGAAATAGTCGCGGCCCTTGCGCCCTACGATGCTGAGACCCACCGTCATCCCTTGCGCCTCGCACTGCCGCACAAACTCGGCGCTCTTTCGGACGATGTTGCCGTTGAACCCTCCACAGAGCCCTCGATCGCTGGTGACCACGAGAATCTCGACCTTTTTCACCTCGCGCTTCTGGAGGAGCGGATGGGCGGTGCGGTTGACGCGCTGGCTGAGATTGCTCAGCACGCCGCGCATCTTGTGTGCGTAGGGACGAGCCGCCAGGATGCGATCCTGCGAGCGCTTGAGCTTTGCCGCAGCCACCATCTTCATGGCCTTGGTAATTTTCTGGGTATTTTTGAACGCCGAAATCTTACGGCGCAACGACTGGAGACTTGGCATGGATTCTAGCTTTCGGCTATCAGCTCCCAGCAATCAGCTCAAAGCTGACGGCTGAACGCTGATGGCTACTTGGCTCCGTATCCCATCTTCTGCTTGAAAGTCGAGATGATCTCTTTCAAACGACCGCCGACCTTGTCGTCGATCTTCCCGATGGTGGTAATCTCCTTCTTCAGTTCCGGATGGTTCTGCTGAATGTAGTGGAGCAGATCGCCCTCGAACTGCTGCACCTTGTCCACCGCCACATCATCCAGGAAACCCTGTGTGCCTGCGTAAATGGAGAGCACCTGGTCGGCCACCGGCATCGGTTTGTACTGCCCCTGCTTCAACAACTCGACCATCCGCACCCCGCGCGCCAACTGCATCTGCGTGGCCTTGTCGAGTTCACTGCCGAACTGGGCGAAGGCGGCCATCTCACGATACTGGGCCAGGTCCAGCCGAAGAGTACCGGCCACCTGCTTCATCGTCTTAATCTGGGCCGATCCGCCGACGCGGGAGACCGACAGACCGACGTTAATCGCGGGCCGGATACCGGAATAGAACAAATCGCTGCCGAGATAGATCTGACCGTCGGTAATCGAAATGACGTTGGTCGGAATATAGGCCGACACGTCGCCGGCTTGTGTTTCGATGATAGGCAGGGCCGTGAGACTGCCGCCGCCCAATTTATCGCTCAACTTGGCCGCCCGCTCCAACAGCCGTGAATGGAGATAGAACACGTCCCCGGGATAAGCCTCGCGGCCCGGTGGCCTGCGGAGTAACAAGGACAATTCGCGATAGGCAACGGCGTGCTTGGACAAATCGTCATAGACAATCAGCGCGTGCTTCCCGTTATCACGGAAGTACTCGCCGATCGCGGCGCCGGCGAACGGTGCCAAAAACTGCATCGGAGCCGGGTCGCTGGCGCTGGCCGACACGACCATGCTGTATTCCATTGCATGATTCTCTTCGAGGGTCTTGACGACGCGCGCGACAGTCGATCGTTTCTGTCCGATGGCCACGTAAATGCAGAACACATTCAGGCCCTTTTGATTGATGATCGTATCCACCGCGATGGCCGTTTTGCCGGTTTGGCGGTCGCCGATGATCAACTCACGCTGGCCACGTCCGATGGGAATCATGGCATCGATGGCCTTGATGCCAGTCTGCAACGGCTCCCGCACCGATTGACGGGTATTCACACCAGGAGCCACCATCTCGATACGCGAAGACTGTGCCGACTTGATGACGCCCTTGCCGTCGATTGGCTGACCGATGGCGTTGACCACTCGACCGACTAAGGCTTCTCCAACCGGAATTTCGGCGATTCGGCCGGTCCGCTTGACAGGATCGCCCTCTTTAATGCCGACCGAGTCGCCCATCAAGACCGCGCCGACATTGTCTTCCTCAAGGTTCAACGCGATGCCATAGAGGCCGCCGGGGAATTCGAGCATCTCACCGGCCATGGCGCCATCGAGACCATAGATTTTCGCAATGCCGTCTCCGACCTGGATGACCGAACCGGTCTCCTTGACATCGACCTGCTTGTCGAAGCCTTTAATCTTCTCCTTGATGATCGCACTGATTTCTTCTGCCCTGATCTGCATGACGACTCCTTCACTAATCCCGTTTCAGCAACGATTGTATGGCATTCAAGCGTCCCCGAACGGTGCTGTCAACAACGGTGCTGCCGACATGAATCTGCACGCCGGCGAGGTGGTTCGAATCGGTTTGGAACGTCACATCAACTTCTCGCTTCAGCGTATCGCGCAAGCGCGCTCTGATTCGGTCCTGCTCGGCCTGCGGCAACGCGGCGGCGGACAAGACGGTCACGTGCTGGGTGCCCTTTGACTGATCGACAAGTTGTCCGAATGCGTCCGCGATGTCCGGCAGAAACACGACACGATTCTTTTTTACGAGCTGGCCGAGAAACGCTTTGCCGACCGGCGGGCAGCCGAAACGATCGCCCAACGCGGTGAGCACGGCGATCTTCTCATCCACGCCGAAGGCGGGCGAGACCACCACATGGCGAAGGGATGACGAATCCTTCACGGCCTGCCCCAGACCGTTGAGAGTCTCCCGAGTCACTTCGATATTGGATTGATCGAGAAGCTCGAAGAGTGCCTGTGCGTAACGCCGCGCAACCGCTGTCTTAATCACTGTCGAAATCCACGTGCTCTAGCTTGAAACAAACCCCACCCTCGTGCAGGAATGCACGAAAACGAGCTCGCAAACCTATCATCGGGCGACGTAGACTGTCAACATGACCACGGACCAAGTCGGGCGCGAGATTTGGTAGTTTGAGGCGCTCCCGTCTTGGTCTGAGAGTATAATGTCCTCCAGAGGAGAGAGGATGGAGAGGTCCCGCATGCGACGATCGTCGGCCCCGTCCGTTGTGATACTTCTTGGACTACTCTGTCTGGCGACGTCCCCCGCTGCGGCCTATCGGGAATATTTCACACCGGAGCAACGGGCCCAGCTGGAACACATCCAGACGGTGCTGGTAGAAACCAGGGCGCTCACGGACAAGGGGAGCATGGACGCCGGTGTCATCGCCGACGTCACGGCGCTCCGTCTCACTGAAGTCGGCTATACGGTCGTGCGGGATCAGGCCGCACCACACGATGTCGTCCTGCGCGTAAAATGCGAGCAGCGCAAAACCTGGGAGGGCACGACCCCTTCTGGGGGAGATGCTGATCTCCCCGATGCTCCGTCCCGGCTCTGGAAGGGACCCGCCTGCCAGCTGACCTATGCGCTGGGCGGCATGAAGGTGAAATGGCAAAAAGAAGTACGGACAGAGTTTGATGATGCGGTGGCCGCCGCTCAGGCGGCGCAGGCCCTGGACCCAGGCGCCTATGCACTCGCCAAGTTGAAAGAGGCGCTTGCAACATATGACTTTCCGCTGCTTCTCGCAGCCGAATGGGGCCATGCAGAGCGCCTGCTCAAGCTGCTGGACTCCACGGACACGAGTCAGGCGAGGAAACTCAAGATCATCTCGCTGCTGGGTGAAATGCAGGCCGATGAAGCCCTCCCCAAACTCAAAGCAATCCTGAAGGACCGCGACCTGGCCAAACAGGCGCTGGTCGCCATGGGCAATCTCGGCAAAGAGGGCATTCCGCTGCTCGTTGACCTAATGCAGTCGGCCCCTCAACTGGAAATCCAGGCAGCAGCAGCCAAAGGCCTTGGCCAGATCGGAGGCACCCTCGGCGACGCCTCTGTCGTGCCGCCGTTGCTGGCAAAGCTGCAAGACCCCAACACCGATTGGACCGTGCTGACGGAAGTCGCCTGGGCCCTGGGCAAGATCCCGGACAAGCGGTCGATCCAACCGTTGTATGACCTCGACAAGAAACTCCAGGCCATCCGCGATCCGGACAATATGGTGTTGAAGAAGCTGAAAGAAGCCGTCTTCTGGTCGATCAAACAGTGCGATACGTGGGATCAGTTCAGCTGAGCCTTCCTGCTACAAGTTCTCCAATGGCTACGAATAGAACCGGCAAACGAGTGACGGTTCGGACAGCCAAAGATCTGGTGCGCGCACTGGGTTTGTCCGCGGCAGATACCGTTGAACTGGAATTTCGATCAGAATTCACCGTCGCCCTGGCCAAATACTTCGACGGCACGCCTGACCAATCGACTCTCGATATCCTGGCACAGCAATCGTTTCAGAACAGATCAAGGTGGCAGGAACCATTCGGCCGGAGGACCTGTCCCTCTGCGAGCATCGCAAATCATCAGCCTTATCCCCTTCCCCTCTGCAGATTGACAATCCCCCATGAGGGACTTATCGTCCTCCACGCTGGGCAATGTCCGGCTCGGAGATCCCACAATGGACAATTCCCCTTCCTCTCCTTCTGCCAATTCTCACAACGTATTGGAGCGCATCGCCCTCCAGATGGCGTCGAGTCTCGATCTGCAAGAGGTGCTCACCACCATCACGCAAGGACTCGTTGACGAGCTCGACGGCGCCTTCGCCCGCATCTGGCTGTTAGGTCCCGGCGATCTCTGTACCGGTTGTTACAAAGCCGCCGATTGCTCCACTCGCGACCGTTGTCTGCACTTGGCCGCCAGCGCAGGCCTCTATACCGGCCTCAACGGGGAATACCGCCGGATTCCGCTGGGGGCGCTCAAGATCGGCAAGATCGCTCAAGGCTTCGGTGCCATGCACACCAACGACATACTTGGTGACGACCGGCTGCCGAATAAGCAGTGGATGACAGACAACGGCCTCCGCTCCTTCGCCGGGTACCCGCTGAAGTTTCGCTGGGAGCTGCTCGGCGTCATTGCGATGTTCGGCCGTAGGCCTCTGAGCGAGGAGGAATTCGAACGGTTGGCCATTTTTGCCAATCAAGCGGCGATTGCGATCAAGAACGCGCAGCTTTTTACGGAGGTGGCACAGCTCAAGAATCGGCTGGAGGCGGAGAACCTCTACCTCCGTGAAGAGGTCAAGTCCCAGCACAATTTCGAAGAGATTATCGGTGAAAGTCCCAGCATCATGGCGGTCCTCCGACAGATCGAACAGGTCGCGCCGACGGATTCGACGGTCCTCATCCGCGGAGATACAGGAACCGGAAAAGAACTGATGGCCAGAGCCATTCACAACCTAAGCCTGCGAAGAACCCGCTCGCTGGTGAAGGTGAACTGCGGGGCGATCCCAGCGAATTTGGTCGAAAGCGAGCTCTTTGGACATGAAAAAGGATCGTTCACCGGAGCATTGCAGCGCCGCATCGGACGATTTGAGTTGGCGGACGGCGGGACCATCTTCCTGGACGAAGTCGGGGAATTGCCGCTGGACGCACAGGTCAAGCTGTTACGGGTACTACAAGAAAGGGAGGTCGAACGGATCGGCAGCGGCCATTCCACCAAAGTGGACGTACGGGTCATTGCGGCCACCAATCGTGATCTTCATGCGGCGGTGAAGGCCGGCTCCTTCCGGGCGGATCTTCTGTACCGATTGAACGTGTTTCCGATCGAGGTACCGCCTCTCTCCACTCGTGCGTCTGATATTCCACTCTTGGTCAATCGATTTGTCGGCAAGTTCTCCAGCAAGATCGGTAAGAAGATCGACGGAGTGTCTGAAGCGACCATGGATCGACTCATGAAATATGCTTGGCCCGGCAACATCCGTGAGTTGGAAAATGTCATCGAACGGGCCACCATCCTCTCAAAGGGGCCAACGCTTCAGATCGACGAGGTGATGCTTCAGGGCAACTCCACCCCACTGATGCCGATAACCGATTCCCTGGAAGGGGTCGAACGGGCCCACATCCTCCGGATCCTTCAGGATGTCGGTTGGGTCATCGAAGGAAAGAAGGGCGCCGCCGCTCGGCTTGGTCTCCATCCAAACACACTCCGCTCACGGATGCACAAGCTCGGCATCAAGAAGCCCCGATCTTCCGCATAGCCACGAATCGATCGTTCCATTCCCACGACATATCGTAGCGCCACGACATTTCGTGGATATGTTCCCCTCTCATGCTTCTTCATCTTCCCGCGGATAGTTAGACAACTCCTTGTCTCTCCAGCGCTTTATCTTGTCTCACTGATCGTAGTGACACGTGGCATCAGCCTTGCGGTAGTGGAGGAATGCGCTGGCCATCGCAACGAAGATAGCCAGCAACCAAATAACCAGGAGAAC
This sequence comes from Nitrospira sp., assembly GCA_039794465.1. GTDB lineage: Bacteria > Nitrospirota > Nitrospiria > Nitrospirales > Nitrospiraceae > Nitrospira_D. Next base: position 14,919 of record JAYWIP010000037.1, on the reverse strand, counting down.
TTCCATGAAACTGAGACTGAAACAGATCGTTCAACTGGCCGTACTGATCCTCGTGGGATCTGTGGCGATAGCCTTTGCCAGCGATGTGGCAATCAGCACCCCGGGCCTCAGCGGCTATGACCCAGTCGCCTACTTCACCGACGGCAAGGCCGTACGAGGGAGCGGCTTTCATGTCACGGTACAGGATGGCGTGACCTACGCCTTTGCCAGCGACGAGCACAAGACGCTCTTCAAAAAGAGCCCAGAGAAGTACCTGCCTGCCTACGGTGGGTATTGCGCCTATGGTGTGGCAATAGGCAAGAAATTTGTAGCTGACCCCGAAGTGTGGAAGATCGTTGGAGACAAGCTCTATCTGAATCTCGATAACGGCATTCAACAGAAATGGGAAAAGGACATTCCTGGTCACATCCTGAAGGCGGAGAAAAACTGGGTTGAGATCAAAGACAGGAACGCTTCGAACCTCTAACAGTCCAAACACGTAGCTACACTGTTTATTCAAAGGAGAGACCATGAAAACTGCCATCATTATCTTATCCGATCCGAAGAGCGGTTCCGAAGAAGCCCTTGGGCGAGTCTTCAACGCCCTCGCGCTGGCATCTGAATGTAAACAAAAAGGTGACGAAGTCGCCGTCGTCTTCAACGGAGCCGGCACGAGGTGGCCGGCTGAGTTGACCAAGCTCTCACATCCGGCCAACGGCCTCTACAATGCGGTGCGTGACGTTGTGCAAGGTGCCTCATGCGGTTGTGCGGAGGTTTTTGGCGCAACAGAAGGCGTCAAGGCGTGCGGCGTGCCGATTGTGAAAGACCATGCGCTAGCCGGGACAGCGGGTCTCTTGAGTCTGCGCCGGTATGTGGCTGAGGGTTGGAACACCATCGTGTTTTGAGCTGACTCTCTAGAGGCGGTCAGGAGGGATGCTCCTGATCGCCAACGAGTTGACGGGTAAGAGGGGGAGGGGAACGATGGCGACGAGATATCTCGATCTGATGTTTACGGGCTCAGTAAGCCGAGCACAGAAACAGTATTACGGAAGGACCGTGACCATCGCAGGGGCTCCAGAACGAGACCCGCTGGGACAAGCCGAAGCTGAGTTCATTGCAGAGCGTGACAGCTTCTACCTCGGTTCCATTAGTGAAACCGGATGGCCCTACATTCAGCACCGTGGTGGACCCAAGGGGTTCTTGCGGGTCGTGAACGAGACGACACTGGCCTTCGCGGATTATAAAGGCAATCGACAATTGCTCACGACCGGCAACGTATCTGTCAACGACCGTGTGGCCTTGTTTCTGATGGATTATCAGAACCGCGCACGGTTGAAGATTCTTGGCCATGCTCGTGTGGAAGATGCCCGTGCCCATTCAGAACTCGTCGCGCGACTCGCTGACCCAAAAATGCAATCGGTTGTGGAGCGGCTGGTCTTCATCGATGTCGTGTCGTTTGATTGGAATTGCCCGAAATACATCACCCCACGATATTCGCTGGAAGAGGTGGAGGAGCTTGCAGGATCGTTGCGGGCACGGATTGCTGAACTGGAATCAGAACTACGTACCGTAAGAGCCGGATCGGGGAACCCATCCGCCTGACATGAACACCATGGTGTTGCCGATCAACCGCGATGCAGAACATGGAGTGCCCATGCCATCCGACACGAACACACGAGCACCGGTTCCGCCCTTTACCCAGAAAAGCGCCATCCAGAAGGTCCGTATGGCAGAAGATGCTTGGAATACGCGCGACCCCGAGAGAGTGTCGCAGGCGTACACAGTGGATAGCCAATGGCGAAACCGTTCGGAGTTCTTGTCGGGCCGGGAGGCCATCGTTCAGTTCCTGACTCGCAAGTGGAACCGGGAGCTGGAGTACCGCCTCATCAAAGAACTGTGGGCGTTTCAAGCTAACCGAATTGCCGTACGGTTCGCGTACGAGTGGCACGATGATTCAGGAAGCTGGTTCCGTTCTTATGGCAACGAGAACTGGGAGTTCGACGACAATGGCCTGATGCGTCGACGGATCGCAAGCATTAACGACGCACCAATCTCGGAAAAGGATCGCAAGTATTTCTGGCCCATCGGTCCACGGCCGCACGATCATCCCAGTCTATCGGCCCTCGGTCTCTAGCATTCGGGGTCCGCTAGGCGGCACCCATCAAGAGAAAGGGGCTTTTCCCAGAAGGAAGAGCCCCTTTGTTGCGACAGGCACAGGCAGAAATGATACTCCACCTCTGTCCTACTTGACGATCACTTCAACCCGTCGATTCTTGGCCCGGCCTGCTGTGTTCGATCAGATCGCAGACGAGAGATCCTCCCCTTCGACTCGCAGGACGACGTTAGTCCCAGAGGCACCGCCTAGCGGTGATCCCTCAGCAGATCGCGGATCTCCGCCAATAATTTCTCCTCGTTGGTGGGTTCCGGTGGCGCAGGCGGGGCTGGGGGTGGTGCCTCCTGCTTGAACCGGTTCACCTGCTTGACCAGCATGAAGATGACGAAAGCGATAATCAGAAAGTCGAAGACACTTTGTAAGAAGACCCCGTAATTGAGCGTCGGAGCTCCAGCGGCCTTCGCCGCGGCCAATGACGGAGATCCCGTGCGAGACAAATCGATGAACAGGCTTGAAAAATCCACCTTGCCCATCAACAGTCCGAGAGGCGGCATCAGGACATCGCTGACCAGCGACGACACGATTTTTCCGAATGCCCCGCCGATTATGACACCGATCGCCATATCCAGGACATTGCCCCGCATGGCGAAGTCCTTGAATTCTTTCAGCATTGTGCGCCTCCTCTAAGAACGCGGTTCAGTGCGGTGGGTACTTGCGACCTATCAGTTGCCCGTTGTATCGGAACTGGAACCCTAGGTAAAGCAGAAACTAGTCTGAAATGCTGCCTCATCATCACACACATTTCCTCGGAGGCCAGGCAGGATGGAGCAAGGTCGATGCCCGCCTTCCATAATGCGAGCGTCCCAATTGTTTTCAGTCTGTTACTAAAGAGGGGTCGTGCGAGGAACCTATGGAAGGAGAAACATCTGTGGCACTCTCGCGCGTCGCGTGGTTACTACGCCTCAGATCGGCATTGAATTGGACAGAGTGCACAGAACCGGGAGACAATCAGGAGGGTTCTTCAAGCAAGCGGCGTAACTGCACGGCCAGATCATCAGGTCGAAACGGCTTCTGGATGAATTGCGTGCCTGGCGCGTTCAGAAAGCCTGCGTGGCCCCACTCGGTAAAACCCGACATGAACAACACCTTGAGACTTGGCCACTGGACACGCAGCCGTTCGGCAACCACCGGTCCCGTCATGACCGGCATGATGACGTCCGTCACCAACGCGTCCACCGGCTTGGACATGGCGGCGGCTAGCCGGAGCGCTTCTTCTCCGTTGGCGGCTTGGGATACCTGGTATCCATATCCTTCAAGCGCCTTGCCGACGAGCTTCCGGACCGACTCCTGGTCTTCGACCAACAACAACCGCTCGGTTCCCCGCGTTTGGCGAGGAGATACGGTAGGTACAGGGGCCGCCTCTTGTCCGACGAACCGGGGAAAGTAGACATCGAACGTCGTCCCCTTGCCCGGCTCACTCTCGACGAAGATGAACCCTTGGCTCTGTTTGATGATCCCGTACACCGTGGCAAGGCCAAGCCCCGTACCTTTGCCTTCCTCCTTGGTCGTAAAGAACGGCTCAAAGATACGGGAACGGACCTTTTCATCCATGCCATGGCCCGTGTCGCGGATAGTGAGATGGACATATTCTCCGGGAATGAACACCGGATGGGGGACGGGCGTTCCCGGATGCAAGATGAAGTTTGACGTCACAATCGTCAATCTCCCCCCCTCCGGCATCGCATCTCTCGCATTCACGGCCAGATTCATCACCACCTGATCGATTTGCCCGCGATCGACATGAACCGGCCAAAGCTGCGGTTCGCAATTGACGGCCAATTCAATGTCTTCGCCCATCAGTCGTTTCAACATCGAAGCGATCGCTTTCAGCGATTCATTCAGATCGACGCGCTGGGGTTTCAACATCTGCTGGCGGCTGAAGGCGAGGAGTTGCCGTGTCAGGGTCGCGGCCCGTTCCCCTGCCTTCCCTATTTCATCGATGAGTACTCGCATCGGATCTTCGGGACGGACTTGCTCCATGAGTATCGCGCTGCAGCCTGTGATCACCGTTAACAAATTGTTAAAATCATGCGCCACACCGCCGGCCAGTCGCCCAATCGCCTCCATTTTCTGGGCCTGCTGAAATTGCAGCTGGAGCTGCTTTTGCTGATCATTCGCACGTTGGAGTTCTCCGGTCCGTTCATCGACCCGCCGACTCAGCTCGCTCAGTTGTTGATCTACCTGGTGTGCCAAGTTCCATTTCCGGGACAGGGCGGTGGCCAACTGAAGGACTTCGATGCTGTTGAAGGGTTTCTGGAGGATCAGCAGCTTGTCGTTGCGGCCGATTCGGTCTCTGATTTCAACCCAGGGCTGGTCCGCAAAGGCTGTGCAAATCACCACCTCCAGCTGCGGGTCCTCTTTCCAGAGATGTTCGACGGTTTCCAGCCCATCCCATCCAGGCGGCATCCGCATATCAACAAATGCCACCGCGTATGGCCGGCCTGCCTTCAGCGCTGACTGCACCATGGCAATCGCCTGCTGCCCTTGGTCGGCGTAGTCCAGTTCGAACTGCTCCTGTTCCCTTGGGGGCTGTGGGCCGCCGAACAACGCGGCCCGCGCCTGATCATAGCGATCCTCCTCGATGTTCGTCTCAAGGATTTTGCGAAAATCCTCGTGGATCGCCCGATTGTCGTCGATCACCAGAATCCGGCGATTTTGTTTTTCTTCACTCATGGTCGTCACCGCCGCTCACACACCGACAGGGATGAGCCAGGCACACTGCCTCGCCACGCTATCCTATCAAAACACGGGGGTAATGCTATTGAAACGTACTTATCGTGCGGCGGATAGGAACGAAGGGGGGAACTCAATCTGCGCAGCGCGCAGCCGCTCGAGTATCGCTTTATTCAGTTCGCCTTGTGTACTGGCATAGTGTGCGACCGCCGTCCAGGGTTCGACGGCGATGGTAATAGCCGGATGTCCGAGGTTGCTGACTCCGATGGAGGGGGCTGGATCTTTCAGCACTTCCGGATGCGCGGCGACGACGTCGCGCACAATTTCCAGCGCCTGATCCAAATCTGTCCGATACGCGACGTCGACAGTGAGATGGATTTGGCGAATCGTGCCGAAATTGTGCAGAATTTCCCCGACGATCTTGCGATTCGGAATAATCACGCGCGAGCGGTCCGGATGCATCAGCGTCGTCGTGAAGATATCGATCACCATGACATCCCCGCGAACACCGAGCAGCGAAATATGTTCACCGACCTTGTAGGGTTTGCTGAAGATAATCGAAAGACCGGCCATGACATTGCTCAAGACTCCCTGCAAGGCCAGGCCGATACCCACGCCGGCGACTCCGACACCGGCGATCAGCGGGGCTATGGGGACACCGAGTGTTTGGAGCGCGATCATCGCGGTGAAAAGCAGCACCACAATTTTGACGATTCGAACCAGGAGCAGACGAACCGGTGGGTCGAGATTCTGTTTTTCAAACGCCTGCTGGGAAAAATTCCCGGCCCAGCCTGATGCCATGCTGCCGGCAATGAGGATGCCCAGCGCGACGGCAGCTTGCAGCCCGTATTGCAAGGCATACTGAGTGAGCGTGTCCATGACATTCATTGGAACCACCTTCTCCTAACGGCCGAAGAGCCCTTTCAGCATCTCTTGGCCCTCTTTCTTGACGTCCTGGGGCTTCGTTGTGCCCTTGAGCAGCCCACCGATCGCCTCTTCTGCTTTCTTTTTCACCTGTTCCTGCACAGCCCCGGTCACGCCTTTCATGTCGAGCCCGTAGGTCGGCTGTTGGACGGTGCCGCCGATCGTCATCGGCAGACTCAAGCGGCCCTCCTTCAAGGCAAGTTTGGCGACAGGCGACAACCCGGAGATCTTTTGGCTCAAGGCTTGCGAAAGGTTCATGTTGACGTTCAGATGCAGCCGTTGATCGAACCCGATCGTACCGCCACCGGTGGCCTGGAAATCGTGGCTGTCCATCAAGAGCCGCTGCACGGTGACGATTCCCTGTTTGATCGCAAGATCCGTCTCGATTGTCGAAAACACCGTGGCCTTGGGATCGCCCAGGGAGAGCCCGGCCACTTTCAGGATGGCAAGCGCTTCCTGTAGCAGATTGACCCCCTCAACCTTCCCGTCTTTCACTCCGACGTGGCCCGTGCCTTCGAGCGCCTTGGTGAGGTCCGGCATGGAGAAGCCTCGGCCTTGGAGCGATAGATCGGCGCCCGCCGTTCCGCTGACGGACAGGTTCGTCGTCGCGACGGCATCAAGGGCAGGACCGAGTTGCACCCCTTGCACGGTCAGTGAACTGGTGAACGGTGGCGCCTCAGACCCGGTCACGAGCTTAGCCTGCCCCTTTACCTGCCCATCGAACACTTGCAATGCCAGATTGTTCAGCCTGGCTTCTTGTCCTTTCACCTCCGCCGCAATCTGGACATTCTTGATCTCAACCGGTTTGGCCAGCGGCAGCATCATAGGCAGATTGGCGGTGTTGATGGCAGATGAGCCGATGTTTACTGTGACGTTCTGGCCCGAAGCCTTTCCTGTGATGGTGAATTCGGTCTTGCCTAAGGCGAGCTGGAAATTCATCGCATCGATGTCGGTTGTTTCCTTCAACGGGCCGAAGGTGCCGTCGAGCCGCACCGGCAGATTGAGCGGTTGGACGACCGTATCGAGATGCAGACTGGGGGTTTGGCCGAGGCGAACCGATTGGAGGCGCAGATCAACATCCTCCAAGACATACTCGGTGGGTTTCGCCGCCGAGAGATCGCGATACGTCATTTTCCCGCCCGCGATTGAGACTTGATCGACCGCCAACAGCGCCAGGATTTTCAGCGGTCCCTCGGTAGAAGGAATCGGCGCGCGCGAAGGCGTCTCCGGCATCGCCACCCCTTTACGTCCGATGGTCGACGCATTCAAAACCCCGTTCTTGTTCTTGATAACCGTGATGACGGGCTCGCGAAGCGTGACTTCCTCCACTTCGACTTTGCCGCTCAGTAACGGCATGAGTTTCACGCCCACGTCCAGTGACGAAAGCGACGCGAATGGGCCGGAGCCGAAGGCGGGATCGTCGAACACGGCGAACCCCGCCACGCGCGCGCCAATCCGCGGCCAGATCGTCAGACGGATGTCTTGCAGCTGCACCTTGCGGTTCAGCGCCTCTTCGATGAGCGGTTTGTATTGATCCTGGTACGTATTGAGATCAACGAGAAAGGGAAGGGCGAAGATGAGGCCGACGAGCACGACGATCAGGACGAGCCCGCCTATCGCGACTTTCATCTCGATTGCCTCCGGTTGAGAGTCAGTATATAAACGGAATCCTGATGAGTCAACGAGCCGCGGCAGGTCACAACCGTGCGCCCTCCACAACTTCGACGTTGTGCGAGTGAACATGTGCCGGGAGTCTTCTTCATCCTTGTGACGAAACCAGATGGGTACCGGTTGGTTGACTCAGGCTGCTCGCCTGCGCATCTCTTACAGATGCTTCGGCCACAAGGAGCTCAGCTCCGGATGCTTCTCGCGATAGTCGGCATGACTGGCACGGATGACGTTCAGCGCTTCCTCGCGTCCGTACACCCCGGTGATTTCCACCTTATTATGTTGAGTTGTTCCCGGCGCGCTTTTATAGGTGAGGAAATAATGCCGGAGACGATCCATGAGCGCCTTCGGACATTGCGCAATGTCGGTACAATCTCCATAGACGGCATCGTCCCGCATCACGGCAATGATCTTGTCGTCGGCCTCGCCGCCGTCGGCCAGGCTCAACCCGCCGATCGGGAGCGCCGTCAGCAAGATGTCGCTATGGGGAATGCTCTTCTCCGACAACACGCAGATGTCGAGCGGATCGCCGTCCCCCACCATACCCTTGCGGCGGGCCCGCTTGGCGAAGATGCCGGCCACCCGCTCTCCGGAGTACGTCTGGGGAATGAGGCCATAATAGACCGGACAGAAATTTGAAAACCGCTGAGGCCGGTCCACCTTGAGAAAACCGCTGCTCTTGTCCACTTCATATTTGACCGTATCGGTGGGGACAATTTCGATGTAGGCCGTCACCACATCGGGCGCTTCCTCTCCGATGGACACGCCGTGCCACGGGTGCGCCTTGAACATCAGTCCGAGCAGCCGTTGAAAAGGGTCGCCTCCCCCGCGTCTCTGACGCGTCTGTTCCTCGTCCTCGCTCTGCCTGGTCTTTTCTTTCATCGCTCCTCCGCCTATTGGCGCGACTGTCGACGCGCATGTCGCCTGGCTTCGATCGACCCCCAGTATCTCCCCAGGAACCCGATCTTGGCAACGACGATCAGCTATCGAGGAGTGGATGGGCCAGGCAGACCGCTCCGTCTCGTGTCAGCGGCAGTTGAAGTGACAATACTCAATGGGACTGGGAGGAGCGCCAAGCGCCATCCTGATGGCGTCGCTGTCGTAGCCGATCGCTTCCAGATCTTTTTGCGCCGCGTTGAGCTCTTCTTCGGTCAGATAGGCCACCGTGTCGGGCACGCCGTTGTCTTTTAACGAGCGCAGAATCGCGCCCAAGGTTTCCCGCTCGTCCGGCGGCATGTTCGCGGACAACGGAAATTCGAACCGACGGCGGTAGGGGCTCTCATACGTCTCATTCAGCGCCTTGATGGTTTTCAGCACAAGCCGGTCCTGCTCCCAGGGCTCAAGCGTCGGCCCGGCGGAAGGATGGGTCGCCAGCAGATCCATAAGCGTGAGGACGTTGGTGTTCAATGACCGGCCGACGAATTCGCGCTGCGGCTCCAGTGCCGTGCGCGTGATCCCCAGATGCTTGGCCACGGCCTCAATAAGCGCGAAGTTGATCATGAAACTATATTGCCCCCCGAACTGGCCATAACAGGGCCTCTCCGGATCGTTCAAGACCTGCCTGTCCGCGGTCCCGGCATCAAAAGCACTGAGCCCGACCGCATCGGACCCCAGGAGGCGCTGAGCCTCTTTCACAACCGCAAACGCCCCCAGATTGACAGGCAGCAACACGTGTTCGTCGATCGTCTTGAGAAACTCCGTGATGGTTTTCCGGAAAGGCACGTCTTTCCATTCGACCTTCCGATATTCCTTTTCCCACACGAGATCGTCCAGGAACGGCGGAACCGTCTTCAGCACGTCGAAGTCCCTTGCCTCGAATGCGCGCACGAAGGCGGACCAATTCTGAATCTTGGCATGCAGCGCTTCGCTCAAGTTGGGCCGGATATATTCTTCTTCGATGTCGCCGGCATTCTTCGCCATCAGCTTGGTGGGAAGGTCATTCCAGAGTTCGTTGCACAGAATGCGGTCGACGGACCCGTCGGCCATTCCCGCGAGGTGCTCGATCGAGCTGCACTGAACGACCAGGCGATCCCGATGCGCCGCCAGGTCAGGATATGCCAGGGCCCCGTCCAAGACCGGCTGTTCCCAATCGACCATGACATAGCGTACTCGCGGATAGACCAGCTCGTGTTTGTCGAGGACTTTGAGATGGCTGAGGAAGCAGGCGGCCAGATTGCCGTTGCCGGGACCTAGCTCCATGACCGTCAACGTCTGAGTGCTGAGTGCTCCGTGCTGAGACTTCGACACGCGCGTCGCATCGCGCTTCACGACTTTCTCGAAATAGTCAGCCGCCAACGCATGGGCGAGCCGATAATCGGCTGAGGCAAAGGTTTGATAGTACGAGCGCAGCCGGTCCCCACGCAGCCCATAGAAGAGCCTGTTGAGATGGGTTTGCCATTGGTCGAGCGGCTTGAAGTCCCCAATCAGCTGGGGAAGCGCATCGGCATCTTGCAACATCAGTGACTCTCGTTCGTGATGGATGGCTGTGAAGAACCGCGAAATCCTAGCAAATGCGGGAAACCTGCCGCAACGGGATAGAGGAGCGATCAGCTGTCAGCCTTCAGCATCCAGCCATCAGCTCGCAATGCTGTCTCAGAACCGCTGTTCCTTGACAGTGTCTGCCGGACCGTTGTACCACACGCCCATGGGACAAGGAACGAGACAATATTGGGTCATGGCCGCTTTCACGGCATGGGCGGCGATGCTCTCACTACATCCGGCAGGCTGGGCCGAGAACCCGCCTCTGACCAAGAACCTGCCGGTCACGGAATTTCAAAACCGCGCCCAGGACACCACGCCGTACGATTTCGATGCACCGCCGGAAGGGTTCTTCCGTTCGATTGTCACGGCGGAGGACTTTGAAGAAGAGATCGGCCCGCTTCGCACCCACCTGATCGTCCCGGTCAGACCGACCGACCGGTTCGCCGTCAGCATCCCAGCGGTGTTCATCGTCTTTGCGCTCCATCAGCACTATCAGGGGTTCAAAATCTTCGGCCGTTGCTTTCCTGAGTCCGTGCCCGGCCTGGCGCCGGACAGGGTGGTGACCGAGGACGTCATGCAGGTGGCCTTGGAGGATGAGAGCGGCTACCTCAAATTGTCACCTCCTTCCGGAGGCTGGCGTCCCGGCCGCTACAAAGTGGAGATCCACGCCGGCGAGCAAGTCAACGAGATGAGCTTGATGGGCGCGATGCGGTTCACCATCGGGACGGCGAAGCCGTGATACGGTCGGCGCGTGCATCCCCCGTCTTGTTTGACGCTCCTTCGACCATCCGTTAGAATGCGCGCGTGATTACGCCTTGTGCAGATTTCTGCTGGAGCATTCGTTTGTCATGACGCCGTCCACCCCCTGGGCTTCCGTCATCATCCCCATCAAGGATGAGCGAGACAATTTATCGCCTCTGCTCGCGAGCCTCCTCAAAGTGCTGGATTCCCACGAGCACTCACGGTCGAGACCTTTCGAGATCATCCTGGTGGACGACGGCAGCAGCGACGGCAGCAGCGAGGAACTCGACCGGCTGGCCAAGCTCCACCCGCAAGTGAAGGTGTTTCACTTCGACCGGAATTACGGCAAGACTTGCGCCTTGGACGCGGGATTCCGCCGTTCGTCGGGCGAGATCATTATCCAGATCGACGGCGATCTCCAGCAGGACAGTGAAGACATTTTGAAGCTCCTCCCCCTCACGGCCACCCACGATCTCGTGTGCGGGTGGAGACAGCAGCGGCAGGACGGCATCGTAAAGATGCTCTCCTCCCGAATTGCAAACCGCGTGCGAAACTTTTTCACTCATGACGGTGTCCATGATACGGGATGCCCTCTGAAAGTATTCCGGCGGCCCGTGCTGGAGCGCATCCGCCTGTACGAAGGCATGCACCGGTTTTTCCCCGCGCTCGCCCTGATGCATGGGTTCACCGTCACCGAAGTACCGGTCCGGCACTATCCGCGCATTCACGGCCTCTCAAAGTACGGCATGGGCAACCGGCTGTTCAAGTCGCTCTACGATCTGATCGCCGTGCGCTGGATGATGGATCGGGTGTTGCGCTACAAAGTTAGAGAATCGGCGTGACACAGCGTGGCTCGTCTCCAATGGAACCGGACACCTCGGTCCGCTATGTCTATCCAAGCGTCAATCCCCGCTCATCACTGATCGCCCTCCACGCCTCATGCTGACGACGGAAACCATCTGGCTCGGTATCGGCTTCTTCGGCCAGGCTCTCTTTTTCGGTCGCTGGCTGGTCCAATGGATCGCCTCCGAGAAAAGAGCCGAAAGCCAGGTTCCCGTCTCGTTTTGGTATATGAGCCTGATCGGTGGGCTCATCACGCTGGCCTATGCGATCTACCGCATGGACCCGGTCTTCATCGCAGGACAAAGTGTCGGCTCCGTCGTGTATATTCGCAACCTGATGCTGATCCGCCGCGCAAACCAAGCCGACAGTCCAGCCGGACCTCCGGCCCAACAGTCATGATGGTTCGACCGTTCAACTGTCCGCTCATGCATTCATTGCTCACGCCGTAGGATCATCCTGTGCTTGCTGACCGACAGCCCAACCAGTTTGCGACGGTGACGGTGCTCCTGGCCCTGTCGGGCTTGCTCTTGTTTTTCGGCCTCGGCGACATGGGACTCACCGACCGCGATGAAGGACGGAACGCGGAAGCCGGCCGCGAGATGTTCGTCTCCGGCGACCTGGTCACGCCCACCTTCAACGGCGAACTGCGTGTCGCCAAACCGGTCTTCGTCTATTGGTTGATGACCCTGTCCTATCATGCCTTCGGGGTCAACGAATTCGCAGCCCGTGCCCCCTCCGCCCTGTTCGGCGTGGCACTGATCCTCATGCACTATCTGTTTCTCACCCGGCTGCGGGGCTCCACCGTCGGACTGATCGGCGCGCTCATGCTGCTGTTGAATATCGAGATGCTCGCGCTGGGGCGCATGGCCATCACCGACAGCGTGCTGATCTTCTTCACCACCCTGTCGCTCTATGGTTTCTGGCTGGGCCTGCATGAAGAGGGAGCAGGGCGGCATTGGATGTGGGGGTTCTATATCGGCATGGCCCTCGCAACCTTGACCAAAGGGCCGATTGGGTTCCTGATTCCTCCACTTGCCGCCGGACTGTACCTGACGGCAACGCGGCGCTGGAAGACCTTCTGGCAACGGGGCTTTCCTCTTGCCGGTTCGTTCGTGTTCCTCGTGCTGGCCGGCCCCTGGTACGCCGCCATGTTCTTCATCCACGGCGACGCGTATGGCTCTCAAGCAAAGGTTCATACAGTCGGCCGCTTTCTTGCTCCGATGGAAGGGCACGGTGCAGGGCCCTGGTTTTATTTCCCTGTGCTGCTCCTCGGTTTCTTTCCCTGGAGTCTGTTGTTGCCGGCCGGACTCTACAGGGCCTATCAGAGCTGGAGGGATTGGCGGCGCGGAGGACGGACCGATTCCGCACCACTCGACTCACAGGACACAGACCGATCCGGCAATGAACTGGCATGGTTTGCGGCCCTCTGGCTGGTCGGCACCTTCGTATTTTTTACCCTGTCATCCACCCGCTTGCCCCACTACATCGGCCCGCTCTTCCCCGCCGCGTCGCTGTTGGCGGCGCTCTATTGGTCGCGAGCAGTGCAAGACCCCTCCACCCCGTGGATACGGGGTTCGATTCATGCCATGACAGGCGTGGGCTATCTCCTGGCCATCGGATTCGCCTACCTGCCGTCACTCTACGGGACATTCGCCGGCAAACTGGTGAAGGAGTTTCCTGTGGCCGTCCAATTCGATTTAGGGATCGGCCCCTATGTCGCGGCAGCCGTCGTCCTGATCGGAATGGGGCTGGTCAGTTATTTCGGACTGAATGAGGATCGGCGGGGAATCGCCTTCGGCATCGCGGGGGCCGCTGTGACCACGGTGTTTCTGCTGACCCTTCTCACCGTCATCCCCGGCCTTAACCGCTATGCCATTGCTCCTCCGCAGGAATTGGCCTATGCAGCGGGATTGAATCTTGAACCGTCGGATCAGTTGATCGCCTTTGGAACGACAAGACCTTCTATTTCGTTCTACTCACGGCGAACGGTGCTGTACGTGCCATCCAATGAACTCGACCGGTTGAAAGCTGCGCTGAAACGCCCAGGCCGCACGATGATTCTCACCCAAGAAGCGATGCAGGATTCCTTACCGAAAGAAGCGGCAACATTTCAGCCGGTCCTCAAGCGGCACGGCTATGTCCTTCTCGCCAGCCAGCCGATCGTGTCAATCCCTGAAGGCGCGACGGTTCCGTCTCAAGCCTCTCCATCGAAGCCGTTCGGCCACTAATACCGACCGTCTCACACCTCTCGTGTCTCGCGGAACAAGTCCCGCGCATCACGGGCATCCTGCGTTACCGAAACGGCAAGACTCCCCGGCCGGCATACATCATGAACAAGGTCAGGACGACGCCGCTCACTAAGACACCTTCGCGTGCCGTCCGCCATGATCTAAGATCACGGGTCTGCTCGCCCAGCGAACCGACCTGGTGAAGCCAGTAGGCCAAACAGGCCAATCCGGCTGCCGCGACGACATACAGCGACGTGGTCATGGACGCCATGCCGTAACACAGCAACATCAATGACATCGTGGCATGCCGACTCGACCCTGATCGTTCTGAGCTGGTCCACTGGGTTCTCCGCAGCCACAACCCGGCCGCGATGGCGGCCAGGCCGAGTGCGCTCAAAAGCATGCCGACGATGCCTTCCTCAGGACCGCGTGCCAAGGACCAGAGGAGAGCCAACAGCACGACGGCTCCAACAGCCGATTGTCCGACCCCATCCCGAAGGGAGGTGCGCCACTCCTTCAACGGCGCCGCGGCAATCGCGCCGCTGAGTACGCCCACAATAGCGCCGCCCACGACGTCGGTTGGAAAATGGGATCCGCGAAGGACGCGGCTGAGCATCACGAAGGCCGCAACCCCGAGACACAGTGGACCGAAAACGGGGAATCGTTTCGCCAGGACCGTTGCGACGGCGAAACCGGCCGCGGAATGCCCGGAAGGAAATGAGTCGAACCCTGACACCCACGAGGGCGCGAACTCCCAGTCACCGGAATGAGCGAACTTGGGACGAGGCCTGCCGATCAGATGCTTGAGCCCGTTGACCAGCAATGCTGCAAGACCGTGCGCCAGCAGGGTCTGAATCCCCGCATGTCTGACAGCCGCGCTTGAAAACAGCCACCCGGCTCCCACCAGCACCAGGCTGAAGACGACAAGATGCGTTCCTTCGCCGATCCAATTGCCGGCATCGCTGCTGAAGGCCATCCATGGAATCGTAAGTTGATTCCAAGGAAGATGGATTGTGACCGAGCGCACATACCGGACAATCGGGAGATCGAACTGGGAGAGTCCAAGGAAGGTGATCACCAGTGAGAAGCAGAAACAACCGAACGCCAGGACCAGCGCAGCGGTCCGCAGTCGCTCACTCATCGTCGATTGCCGCCTTCAAGGAACCCAATCGGCCAGAAAGACGTTGAACTCACCCGGCTCCTTCGCAT
>JAYWIP010000036.1:0-21382 GCA_039794465.1 Nitrospira sp. | reverse complement strand
GGTACAAGGTGCTTGTCGAAATATTTCCGCAACCGGTCGTACCATTCCAATTTGTAGGCGTACTTCGGTGAGTCGATCTCAAAGCCCTGCGGCACATAGGTATTCACGATGGGAATGCCGTCGATCACGACTCTAAGCAAGCGGGCGTCCTCCGGTTCTCCTCCGTCGTCGAATCCATAAAACACCGCCTCGGGTTTTTTGCGACTGAGAATGGCCACCCCGTTGTACGACTTCATGCCGCGGTAGGTGATTTCATAGCCGGACGGTGTCAAGGCCAGTAGCGGGAACTCACTATCTTGCACTTTCGTTTCTTGGAGACAGAGGACATCGGGCTTCTGGCGGTCGAGCCACTCCAGCACGATGGGGAGGCGTTTGCGGAGCGAGTTGACGTTGAACGTAGCGATTTTCATGTGAGGTTAGGCGAGCGCATCCTAGCAAAAGTGGGAGAGGGCAACAAGCGGGCCTGCCTCAGTGCGTCACCATCGTCAAGCCGGGTATCTTGAGCGCGTGGACGGCATCGCGAATGGCGTCGATGACGCGGGGCCGTGTGAAGCCGCGCCGCCAGGCGAGTCCAATTCGACGACCGGGCACTGGTTTCGCCAGGCTGATGGCGACCAACCGAGCGCTGTCGTATTTCGGCGTGAGGGCGCTGGAAGGCATCACGGTGATGCCCAGACCTGAAGCGACCATCTGCCTGATCGTCTCCAGAGAATTGCCTTGCCAGCCTTCGGCGTCCGATCGGCTGAGTTCGGGGCAGGCGTCCAGAACCTGTTGCCGAAAACAGTGGCCAGCGTGCGGCAGGAGCACCTTTTCTGATCCCAATTGCCGCGAATCGATCAGTTTCTTTTTCTGCCAGGGATGCCCGGTCGGAACCAGCACTTTGAACGGTTCGTCGTACAGGGCCTGGGTGACGATTGCCGGCTCGTCGAAGGGCAGAGCGATCATGATCACGTCCAGTTTTCCGTTTTTCAGCATGCCGGTCAAATTAAGTGTCAGGTTTTCTTCCAGCTCCAGCGGCATTTTGGGTGCGCGTGCGCTCAACTGCGGAACCAGGTCCGGCAAGATATAGGGCCCGACGGTCGCGATGACACCGAGCCGCAAGGGTCCGTTCAAATGATCTTTGCCTTGAGTCGCGAGGATCTTAATTTGTTCCGCTTCTTCCAGCACGCGCTGAGCCTGATGGACGATCTGCTTCCCGATCGCCGTCAGTTCGATCCGGTTTTGGCGCCGATCAAAAATCGTCAAGCCCAACTCTTCCTCCAGCTTCTTGATCGCAAGACTCAGGGCCGGTTGTG
Organism: Nitrospira sp.; assembly: GCA_039794465.1. Lineage (GTDB taxonomy): Bacteria > Nitrospirota > Nitrospiria > Nitrospirales > Nitrospiraceae > Nitrospira_D. The sequence goes on along the minus strand of JAYWIP010000036.1, from coordinate 20,087 downwards.
TGACAAAGACTCGCTCGGCCGCACGGCCGAAGTGACGTTCTTGAGCTGCTGCGACGATGTATTGCAGTTCCGTCAGAGTCATGTCCTGCCTATCTGTCAATAAGATATACTTATGGTGAAATCATATAATATCAATTGGACTAATAATCAAGGGCCGGTTACCTTTGGAATTAAGCGCGCGGAGTTTCGCGGCATGTCTCTCACAATATGGAGGATGTTATGAGTGTTGCTTGTCGGGAGTGCCGGCGCCAATGCGATCGCGTTGCCCACGCAAGATAGTAGTGGCCTTTCCCGGGAGGAACAACTTCGAGATTACCTACCGATTGAGTCAATGGCAGGAGTCATGATATGAGAAGATCGGCAAGCTAGGAAACGGGGCTTTGCCGAAGGAAGGAAACCATGGAAAAAGCAAGAAGTGCGGGAAAAGCAGGGGGCGGGAACGGTCTGCAGATCGATCTCGGGATCGAACCGGCACAGCGGAAAGCAATCGCCGAGGGGTTGGCGAAGGTGCTGGCCGATACCTATACGCTCTATCTCAAGACGCATAACTTCCATTGGAATGTCACGGGACCGATGTTCCAGACGCTTCATCTTATGTTTGAGCAGCAATACAACGAGCTGGCGCTCGCAGTGGATTTGCTGGCGGAGCGCATTCGGGCCCTGGGACATCCGGCGCCGGGGAGCTATGCTGAGTTTTCGAAGCTGTCGTCCATTGCAGAAGCCTCGGGTGTGCCTCGAGCAGAAGACATGATTCGCCAACTGGTCGATGGACAGGAATCGTTGGTGCGAACCGCACGGAATGTATTTTCGACGGCCGAAAAGGCTTCCGATCAGGTGACGATCGATCTTCTCACTCAACGTATGCAGGTACATGAGAAGACGGCGTGGATGCTCCGCAGTTTACTGGAATAGCGGGTTTTTTGTTAGGAGGGCGTCATATCTTGTCAGGCCTAGTAAGTGCGGCAGGATAAAGAGGCGGTCGGGACATCATATACATACGAATGCCGAAAGGGGGGTGTGATGAGAGAATACAGGAAGGTTGGGAGTGTAAGACGGGTCGGGATGTTAGGGCTGTGTGTTGCGGTGGCCCTGCCGCTGCTTTCGGTCGGCGAGACGCGAGGGGAAGATTATAAGCTCAAGATCCCTTTCGGCCTCGAAGAGTCTGCCGTCGTGATCCCGGCCGACAATCCTTTGACGAAGGAAAAAATCGAGTTAGGCCGGCTGCTGTTTTTTGATAAGCGGCTGTCGCAGGACAACACGATAGCCTGCGCGAATTGTCATGTCGCGAAATTCGCGTTTACGGATGGCAAACCGGTCTCCACCGGCATCCGAGGCCAGAAGGGTGGTCGCAGTGCACCGGCATCTTTCAACAGGGTGTTCAGTAGCGTTCAATTTTGGGACGGTCGGGCTCCGACATTGGAAGACCAATCGGTCGGTCCGTTTACGAATCCGATTGAGCACGGCTTTGCCAACTACGATGTAATGAATGCGAAAATGATGAAAATCCCAGGGTATCGGAAGCTTTTCAAACAAGTCTTCGGTGACGACACCATCACGACGGAGCGGGTGGGCATGGCCATTGCGAGCTTCCAGCGCACCGTTCTCTCCGGCAACAGTCCGGCGGACCGGTTCGATCAGGGTGGAGAATCAGGGGCCATTCCAGAAGCTGCTCAGAGGGGCCTCGTCCTTTTCCGTGAGAAGGCGCGGTGCACCAAGTGCCACTCCGGGTTCAATTTCACCGACGAAAAGTTTCACAACATCGGCATCGGCTGGGATGACAACAAGGTCGATCTCGGTCGCTACATGGTAACCGGCAATGCAGAAGAGACCGGCGCCTTTAAGACCCCGACTTTGCGGGAGATAGCTCGAAGCGCTCCGTACATGCACGACGGGCGCTTCAAGACGCTTGAAGAAGTCGTCAATTTCTACAATAAGGGTGGCGTCAAGAATCCCCACCTGGACAATCTCATTATCCCGCTGGAGCTGACGGATCAAGAAAAGCGGGATCTGGTGGATTTTCTCCAGACGCTGAACGGCGAAGGGTGGCAGCACGTGTCCGCGCCCAAGTCCTTCCCGAAGTAAGCCGGCGAGGGATTACGCGATCCTTCTAACGGGGCTCCCCTCGATCAGGAATCGAGGGGAGCCCCGTTTCATTTGTCAGGCTCGTGCGGGTCATGCCTGGCTGAGAGGAACGAAGTCTGCTCGGTAAGATACCGGCGCAGGATCGCCTGTTCGATGCGGGATCGCCCGCGATCGGGGGCAGGAAAGCGCAACACCAGCTGCATCTTGCCCGGCTCCAATAGTTGGATGGTAATGCGCGGTTCCGGCGACGGCGCCTCGAGCAAATTAGTTTGTTCCAGCAATTTCATCTGGCGGACCGCTTCTTCCATGAAGGGTGCGCACTCTTCCTTGGCGGCGCGCAGCAATGTCTGTTCAGCGTGTTCCCAATTGTTGTCGGTCTTGATGGGAACTGCCAGTGTGTATAAGCCGTACTCCTGGTCGGGATTCTCTTTGACGAGGGGATGCGAGAACAGCAGGCTATTCGGGAAGATGGTGACGCGGCCGGTATAGAGATGCGCCGTTTGACCAGGTCCGATTTCCAAGAGTTTCGTCGCGAAAATGTCGTGATCGAGGACTACGCCGCGATGTCCGGCGATTTGCACCCGGTCCCCGACAGTGTAGACCTTTCCGCCGACTCGTAAGGCCGCGCCGCTCCAGCAGAGAATCAGTTCCTTGGTGGCCAAGACCAGCGCTGCCGCCAATGCCACCAATGATACGGCAAACGCTTGCAGTTCGTGTGCCCAGATACTGACGAGCCCGATGAGAAACGCGAACACGATCCAGTTTCTGGTGGTGACAACCCATCGGCGCTTGGCCTCCATCGAGAGCGTCGGATTTCTGGAGATCCACCGCACTACTAAGGTCCGGGTGATTAGAAGGGCGATAAGGACGATGAGCGACTTGAGAATGTCGAGGACAACCGCACTGTCGATGTTCATCCAGCCAACCTGTGGTTCCATACGATGTGTACGCTACACCGGACCTCGTCACGGCGCAACTGCGCTCGCACAATCTGCATCTACATGTTCTGGCGCGAACGCACTGGATTTGTCCGTTGGGTTTCGGTACCTTGAAAGACCGACGGGGTTGGTTCGGTTGTCCTTCTGAGGGGGAGACTGTCGGGAATGAACTGGCATGTTCGGCAAGCCATTCTCATCGTTCTCATCATCGCGTGCCTTGTGTCGATGTATCCGTATCTCGCTCTGGCACGGGAAAGCCGTCTGGTCAGGCAAGGGCCTGTGCCGACGCCGTCGGCAAGAATGACCAAGTCCGATTCGCTCACGGCTCCACATAAATCACGCGCGCCTGAGGGAGAGTCCAAATCGGGCGACAAGCTCAAGCCTGCGGGAAACGGGAGCGGGGTTCATCATCCGGCTCCATTCCCTCACGAGATTGCGGGAAGGGATGGAGCGCCGATGGTCCTGGTGCCTGCCGGTGACTTTACGATGGGAAGTGATAAGGGGGATGAAGACGAATTCCCCGTGCATCATGTCGTACTGAACGCCTTCTACATCGATAAGTTTGAAGTGACAAACGGGCGGTTCGCCAAGTTCGTTGAGGCAATTCATAGTGAGCCGCCTTGGGGTTTTGCAGACAAGGACACGCCTGTGGTGCATGCCGATCGGCCCGTGCGTTGGGTCAGTTGGATGGACGCGATGGGGTATTGCTTGTGGGCCGGCAAGCGGCTTCCAACCGAAGCGGAATGGGAAAAGGCTGCGCGCGGAACCGATGGGCGGGTCTATCCCTGGGGCAACGATCTACCGACGCCGGTTCATGCGGTCTATGGATTAAAAGAGGGCGGCGAAGAGACCATCTCGATCATCGGCGATCGTGACAAGGGGCAAAGTCCCTATGGTGCATATGATTTGGCGGGGAATCTGTACGAGTGGGTGATGGACTGGTATGGCGAAGACTACTATTTGAATTTTGCCGGGGGTCCTGCAATTAACCCGCGTGGGCCTGCAGAAGGCACGGCCAAGGTGCAACGCGGCGGCTCCTATATCAACAGTCCCTACCGACTGCGATCCTCGTTTCGAACCAAGGGCGATCCCAATGAGCAAGACCCGAATGTCGGCTTTCGTTGCGCGCAGGATGTTCCAAAGCAACCGTAGGAATCCACGCGCGTCATGTGATGGCGAATCGCGTCGGCATGGAGAACGTCCTGAGGTGATGCTCAAACCTCGGTGGCGGAGCCTGCCCTGAGAGCTCCTAAGGGGGAAGCGTGAAACGATATTCAGTGAAGCCGGGCAGGGAGCTGTTGCTGAAGCAATACGATCCAGATGACACCGGCGACTACAAGAAAAGCGAACAAGGCAAAGAGCAGGCGAAGGCGGAAACGGCCGCGCTCATTGCCGACCTAGCTGGACTTCAAGAGCGTCTGTATGCGAACGCAACACGATCTCTTCTCGTCGTGCTGCAGGGTATGGATACGAGCGGGAAGGATGGGACGATCAAGAGCGTGATGTCAGGCCTCAATCCCCAAGGCTGCAAGGTTGTGGCCTTCAAGGCTCCGTCCAAAGATGAGTTGGCCCGCGACTTTCTGTGGCGCGTTCACCGGGAGGTTCCCGCGAAAGGATATATCGGTATCTTCAACCGATCACACTATGAGGACGTCCTGATTACGCGTGTGCACGGATGGGTTTCCGACAAAGTCGCGAAGCGGCGGTTCGAGCAGATCAAAGAATTCGAGGAGCTTCTGAGCGAAAGCGGTACCGCCATTCTCAAGGTTTTTCTCCACATATCGAAGGATGAGCAGAAACTTCGATTGGAGGCCCGTATCGCCGATCCGGAAAAGCGCTGGAAATGGAATTCCGGCGATCTTGAGGAGCGCAATCTGTGGGATGACTATCAGAAGGCTTTCGAAGACATGATTTCGGCCACGAGCACCGAGCGAGCGCCTTGGTATATTGTTCCGGCCAATCGAAAGTGGTACCGCAATCTCATCGTGGCAGATCGCATGGTCGATGCCTTGAAAAGCATGAAGCTCAAAACGCCTCCGGCTCCGGAGGGTGTCGACTTCGCCAAGTTGAAGATCGTTTAAAGCAGTGGACACTGAGCGCATTTGTAAGGTGGGCGCTCGCATCGTCATTGGGGTGGTATGTCTAGCTGCTGCCCTTGGGAAGTCGCTGGATCTTCGCGGTTTTGTCGAGGTACTGGTCTCCTACCAACTCTTTCCCGATCATATGCTCTGGCCGATCGCATTTAGCCTCACCGGTCTCGAATGGGTGCTGGGTGTATGGGTACTCGCCGGATGGCGGATTCAGGCTGGTGCCTTTCTCGCATTGATCCTGTACGGGGTGTATGCTGCGGGGCTGGTCATCACCCTGTTTCGCGGGATCGACCTTCCCAATTGTGGCTGCTATGGTGTCTTCTTCCCTCAACCCTTGCGCTGGTATTCGCCACTTGAAGACATGGTGTTGGCTGGCATGTGTTATGCGTTATGGCGCTCAGAAAAACCCACGCGAACCTGTTGACACCTATTTCTAATGGGCGTAGGAAAACAGGTGCGGCCCCATATATCTAACAGAGCGGGAGATCGGACAGACCGCGCGGCTGTTATCCAGGTCTCTCGTTGACTTTACGCGGAAAGGAGGGTTGAGATGGAAGACTCGACGCCACCTGGTCCGTCAGGCCCGCCGACGCAGAGGTGGGTTTCTCGTCGGTCATGCTGAGAGCGCTCCACTGGCTGTGCCGTTTCGGCAGGTGAGGCTAATCAGCCTACAGTCGCCTGAGAGTGGAGTTTACTTAACAGCATGAGGAACACCGGCACCCGGGATTGACGAGGTCTCCCCCGATTGGAAATCGTGTATCCTCGGCATCGCACGGGTCACACGGGCCGTGACAACTGATGGTTGACACCGGCGTCCCAAGCGCCATCCCCCGGGCGGCCTCCCACCGTGTGCAAGGCCGCCCGCGGTATACCTGAGCCCCTGAAACTGTTTGCTGTTTCTCGTACCTTGTTTGCCTGCCATCTTCTATCGTTGAATTTCTTCTGATGGCCGCAGGCATGGTTCGTTTTCGCCGGGACTTTCATTTGTCGTAGGACTGCCCTACCATAGCCCTGTGGCGAAGAACCCCCCCAAGCAAACGTCGCTGCCCAAGGGAGCCAAGCGGCGGAGGAAATCAACCGGGACGTCGATCAGCCTCGCTGCGACGGAGTTACAAGCGGCGGCACCGACGGGCGATGTCGCGGAGCTCCATCGGGCGATCGAAGACGACGGGGGCAAGGTCCTTGCGGTCTATCGTGAGCCGTACGGGGGACGCTGGCTGGTGCTGGCAGCGTTGCCGATCGAACTGGTCGAGCCGACACCCTATCAACGGAACTTGTCCGACACGCATGTGCGAAGACTGGAGACAGTGATCGGCAAGATCGGCCGGTTTCTCGACCCGATTATTGCCGTCCGGCTGCCGAAGCCGGATCATACGGCTCGGTATTGGACTCCAAATGGGCACCACCGCCTGTCGGCGATGAAGACGTTGGGGGCAAGGAGCATTGTGTCGATCGTCGTGCCAGAGGCAGCCGCAGCCTATCAGATCCTCGCGCTTAATACGGAAAAAGCGCACAATCTGCGAGAGAAAGCGCTGGAAGTCATTCGCATGTATCGGGAATTGGCGCGGCTCGATGCGGGGAACGAAGAGACCTACGCGTTGGAGTTCGAGGAACCGGCGTTCATCACGCTGGGTTTGTGTTATGAAGCGCGGCCACGGTTCAGCGGCGGGGCGTACCATCCGGTCTTGAAACGAGTGGAGGGGTTTCTCGCACAGCCGTTTCCTGATGCGATGTCTATTCGGCAGCAGCGGGCCAAGACTCTCTTGGCGCTGGATGACGCAATCGTCCGGCAAGTCGAGGTGCTGAAGGCCAATGGCCTGACCAGTCCATATCTCAAGAGTTTCGTCGTCGCCCGGGTGAATCCCCTCCGATTTCGTCCCAAAGACGCCACCCCTCTGTCGTTCGATGACGCCCTTGATCGCATGCTGCAGGCAGCGCAGAAGTTCAATCCGGACAAGATCAAGCTGGACGATCTGGCCAAGTCGGGTGGAGTGCCTGACGAGTCTGAGTAGTAGTTCGCTGCCTTGTTTCTCCTGCAGTCGTCCATTTAGAATATTGCCTCTGTGCACTAGAGAAGGAGATATCTCATGGGCTTGGCCGATAACACATGCGTTCCCTGTCGTGGCGGGGTGCCCCCTTTGCCGGCGGATCGTACTCACGCGCTCTTAAGGGAATTGGACCGGGGCTGGTCGTTGAACGCACAGGGCCATCTGGAGCGGCTTTACACCTTCAAGGACTTTGCCCAGGCCCTGGCCTTTGTAAACAAGGTAAGCGCGATCGCTGAAGCCGAAGGCCACCATCCTGATCTGTATTTGGCTTGGGGCAAGTGCAAGGTCGAGATCTGGACACATAAGATCAGCGGCCTCACAGAAAGCGACTTTTATCTCGCGGCAAAAGCCGACCGGGAATTTGAACCATTCCGGGCTTCCGCAGGCTGATCGTCGACCGGCCGATACTCTTCATGAAAACGGGAGGGAACAGATGAGCGGCGAGGCACGCGTCGCGCTCGTCAACATGCCGTTCAGCTACTCGAAGTATCCTTCGATCCAGCTCGGCACACTCTCGGCGCTGCTCAAATCGCAAGGCATCCCGGTCGATTGCCACCATTTGAACGTTCGGTTCGCCCACCTCATCGGAGTGCCACTGCACGAACTTATCTGCGAAAAACGGGCGCTCTTCGGTGAGTGGCTATTCTCATTCTTGCTGTTCCGGGACAACCCGAAGCGAGCCGAGTATCCGCGTGTATTCAAGCCGGTGTTCGAACAAATTGCGGAACAATGCGGCCGGCCCATCGGCTATTTCAAAGAGATGGCCACACGCATCGCGCCGCAGTTCCTCACGCACATGCTTACTGCCGTCGATTGGGGTCGGTACACACTGGTCGGATTCACGTCCACCTTCGACCAGAACGTCGCCAGCCTCACAATGGCGAAACTGATCAAGGATCTCTATCCGCACGTGAAGATTGTATTTGGCGGGGCCAATTATGACAGCGAGATGGGGCTGGAGTATTTCCGTGCCTTCCCTTTTATTGATCATGTGGTGGTGGGGGAGGGCGAAGAGGTCTTCCCGCGGTTGGTCCGTTATGTGCTCGATGAGAAGCCCAGCATGCTCCCACCCGGCGTGACGGCACGCCAGGGCTCCGACATCCTGTTCACGCCAAACCGCGCACTCTTCTCCGATTTCTCGAAAGCCGGGCCGCCTGACTACGACGACTACTACCATCTGCTCGCGGAGTTGGGGCAGGCCGCACAGGGCCTCGACCGGATCCTGTTGTACGAGGCGTCACGAGGCTGTTGGTGGGGAGAGAAACATCATTGCACGTTTTGCGGGCTCAATGCGCAGAGCATGGCGTTTCGGTCCAAGTCATCTGAGCAAGCCGCGAAAGAAATAGCGTTTCTGTCCCAACGTTATGACACGGCGAGGTTTCGGCTGGTGGATAACATCATTGACATGAAATACGTGGACGACCTGTTCGGGAAGTTCGCCTCGGACCATTGTGACTTGGACGTGTTCATCGAAACGAAGAGCAACCTGCGCAAGAGCCAGATCCGGACGTTGGCTGTCGGTGGTGTAAGGTGCATGCAGCCGGGGCTGGAAAGCCTGAGTCTGAATCAGCTGAAGGCGATGGACAAGGGTGTGACACCGATGCAGAACCTCGTCTGCCTCAAATGGAGCGCCTATTACCGGGTTGCCGTGTCCTGGAATATGCTGTTGGGGTTTCCTGGCGAGACAGATGACGACTATCTGCGGCAGATCAACCTCATACCCTCGCTGCTACATCTGCAGCCGCCAGAATCGGCTGGCCGGTTCTGGCTGGAGCGGTTCAGCCCTTATTTCACCAGACCGCGCGACTATGGCCTGCGCATCACTGGTCCCGGCATGGCCTATGAGTATGTGTACGATACTCGGCAAGTGGATGTGAAGAAGATCGCATACGACTTCGAATATGAGCTCGACCAGTGGCTGGTGGACCCGCATGTTTATCAGGACTTGATCAAGGCGGTTGAACATTGGAAGCAGATGTACCAGTCGAGCGACCGCCCGTTTCTGTTTTACTCGAAGACCCCACGCTATGTAACGGTGTATGACGGGCGGAACCCTCAATCACCCACACGGCAGCGATATGACGGTCTGGCTGCTTCGGTTATCGAGATCTGTAACGAGGCAGGAAAGAGCGTAGAGCAAATCCAGGCTGCTGTAGCTGAACGCATGGATGGTAGCGAGTCGGCATTGGTCTCGATATTGAACGACCTCGCCAGCAAACGAGTTCTCTACGAAGAACGAGGCAAGTACTTCACCCTGGCTCTCCCTGAAAACCAGTATTTGTAGCGGATACCGTTACATCGAAAGTTTGTCCGCCACGTTTCGCATCTGTATACCGTGTACCAGCGAGGCTCCTCCACGGATAGCACAGGCGACATGGACCGCTTCGGTCATTTCCTCGATGTTCGACCCCTTTTCGAGGGATGCTTGCGTGTAGGCATCGATGCAGTAGGGGCATTGAACGGTGTGGGCCACAGCCAACGCGATCAAGGCCTTTTCCCGTTCGGACAGCGCGCCCTCCGAGAACACCGCATTGTAGTACCCGATGAATTTGTCCCATAGTTCCTTGTTTCCCTTCCCCATGTCGGTGAACTTGCCGAGATCATGCGAATGGTAATACGAGTCCATACCTGCCTCCTGTGTGGATTCTGACGATGGTTAAAGGCTGGCGCGAAGAATGAGGGGTCCCGGGGGACGGGTCAGGCATGGCCAGAGGAGGCCGACTCGGCTCTTGAGAGCACTTCGGAAAACCGGCGGCCGACGATGTCGGTGGCTTTGGCCATAAGATCCGTAACCTCGTTCCATTCGTCCGGTAGTAGGTGGTGTTTCAGTTGGTGGTGGATTGCCCATTGAGCCTCGACCTGAGTTCCCGTTCTGCTGACGAGGACGCGGAGCAACTCGACTTCCCGCGTAGGCGGGTCGCTAGGGCATTTACCAGAAGAGGTGCCACCTGTTTGGCCTGGGGGCGAGGGTGTATGTGCCATGTGAAACCTCCACAGATACTTTCGGCAGCATACCGCATCTGCACGTTGATTATCTATTGGGTGATCGGCAGAGAGGGGAGGCCGCGACAAGGTCATTCACCGAGGAGGAGTCGTCCGGGCTGGTTCTTCATGTAAGACTGTGAGCATGGCCTGATGGATATGACCGTTGCTCGCAACCAATTCTTGCCCGTAGATGGAGAGACTGGTCCCGGAAAAATCCGAAAGTTGCCCTCTGGCCTCCCGAACGATGACAGATCCGGCGGCCATATCCCATGGATTGAGACGCACTTCCCAGAATCCGTCGAAGCGTCCGACTGCGACGTAACACAGGTCCAGGGCGGCAGACCCCGTTCGTCTTAAGCCCTGGGCTTTGAGCGCGAACTTGGCGAAGTGATCGAGATTGTTTCTCGGAGTCTCTCTGATGTCATAGGCAAATCCGGTGACGAGGAGACTTTCGCCCAGGGTGGCCGTAGAGGACACATGGATAGGGCGGCCGTTCAGTTGTGCACCAGACCCCTCTATCGCGGTGAAGAGTTCGTCTCGTGATGGATCGAAGACCACACCTAGGATGCAGTGCCCCCGGTACTCTAACCCGATTGAGACGCAATAGGCGGGATAACCATGTGCAAAATTCGTAGTGCCGTCGAGCGGATCAATGATCCAGAGATATGGCGAAGGCGACTGTTCGACACGCCCTTGTTCTTCAGCAAGAAAGCGGTGTGTCGGGAACTGAGCTCGAATATGACTGATAATCAGCTGTTCCGCCGCACGGTCTGCATCGGTGACCAAATTTATGGGACTCTTGTGGTGGATGCGAAAACCGGACTGAGCAAATCCCAGTAGTAGTTTCCCCGCCACTCGCCCTGCGCTAACGGCTGTCTCCAGGAGGACGCCAGGATCGATCCGATCTGGAGAGGTTGCCATACCGGATAATAACACGCCGGTAAGTGTGAGAGGTGCTGAGAGAAACAATTCAGCTTGATTGATAATTAGGGAATCAATCAAGGTTCTTGAAAATGTAACTCATTGAAATCATTTAACTAGCAATAAACGGTCTTGCATGGCAAGGCTTCTCACCGTAAATCATGCAATGATTACTTGCGAGCGTAATGTCAGGATAGTAGCGCAATATATGAATAACTTTTCCACACTTGACAATTAATCAAAGCAATGCTACAAAGCAAGTATGCTTGCATCTGGTGGTATGTGGAAGAATTAACGGACATACTCGTCGGCCTTGAACAGCGGATCAGTGCCTACAAGAACCGGTTCCAGGAGCTGCAGAAAAAACGTCGGCGCCTGGATGATGAAATCGCCACGATTCAGAAATATCTCGAACTTGCAGAAACCTTGTACCGAGTAGAGGCGGATAAAGCCAAACTTGCGAGTCTTTCGAATCAACTGATCACGGACGATCAAAAGGGCGTTCGTCCTCTTCCGGTCATGGATGTGACCGACCAGTCACGGGAAATCCTCTTGGGGCGTAGTAAGTATGTTGGGAAAAGTGTACCTGAGGCGGCATATGAGATCCTGCGAGAGTCGAATCGGCCTATGCATGCCAAAGAGCTTGTGCAGCGGTTAGTCGAAGGTGGATTGCAGATTAAGGGGAAAACCCCACTCACATCGATTGCGACCTCGCTGAAGCGCGATAAACGTTTTAGGAAGGTTGGCCCTAATACCTTTGAAGCATTGAACGACCTATTGATACAGGCTGTCTAAACGTGTCGATCGCAATTCACCCAAACAGATATGGCGAAGGGAGGTGAGAGTCTTGGCAACGAAGAAGGCAGCGAAGAAGAAGAAGAAGTAATCCTCGCCGAGAACCATACGTCGAGAGTGAGGCTACTCACTCTCGACGTAGTTTTCCCCGCAGATGTTCCGCCGAATCACCCTTTTTACGGGTAAGACCAGCGTCCTGCATAAAACGGTAACCCTCAGATTTTCTGTGCGGTCAGATAAGCCAGTGGGCAATCAGGAAGCTTGAAGCGCGACCGATGAAGACCGAAGCCTGGCGATGTGGGCGACGGGACGTGTCTCTTCCGCAAGAGGCTCCATGTTGAGCAAAACCCACTTTTCAGGCTGTTCAAGAATCTGCCGAACCAGCCTGGTATGGAGCGCATGCCCGGATCGTTCTGCAATAATATGGCCAATGAAGGACATGCCGAGCAGAGAAAAATCGCCGATGAGATCGAGAATCTTGTGGCGAACGAACTCATTTAGGAACCGCAAGCCAGATTGATTCATGACTCCGTCCTTCGATAACACAACAGTGTTATCCATGGTTCCACCTTGACCAAGACCACGAGCCCATAGGGCTTGGACCTCGTGGAGAAACCCAAAGGTCCTTGCCTCAGCAATCTGTTTCTCGAAAGAGTGTGCAGAGCAATCATGCACATAGGTCTGAGTTTTGATAAGCGGGTGTTCATAGTGGATCGTATAGGTGATACGGGAGGTGGCAGATGGTTCGATCCGCACACGCCTCGAGCCTTCGGAGACTTCAATCGGAGCCGTGATCTTCAGAAACGGCTGCTTCCGATCCTGGGCGATAACTCCAACAGATTGGATCAAGTGGACAAACGGAGCCGCACTCCCATCCATGACGGGGACTTCGCTGCCCGTGACATCGATATAGACATTGTCGATCTCAAGGCCAGCCAGTGCCGACAGCACATGTTCAATAGTCTTGATTTGGAAGCCGTTGCCGTTGATGGCGGTACATAATTCAGTAGGTACGCAATGTTCAATCGATGCCAATAGGGAAGCAGTGGCGTCCCCCTTTCTATTGACGAACACGACACCGGTATCAGGTGGGGCGGGCCTCAGCGTCATCGCCACAGGCTGGCCGGAATGGAGTCCTACTCCTGAGCAGGTCACCGCCGCTGCTAGTGTTTGTTGATTCCTCACCTAAATCCTCCCTCGTGTTCCATTGCTTGGGCGAAAGTCGAGGCCAAAGCTCTTGACCAATATGGGCATAGCAATTCGTATGCCATTAGTTAATCACCGTAAGTCTTTGACTGTGCAAGAAAAATATTCATGCAATTCATTGAATAGTTGTGTCTTATACGACACAACTGTGGTTTTCTCTAAAATCAACAAGAAAGTACTCCTATTTATCTCGGCAAGAACAGGATTGTCGAGTTCCCAGTATCCGGAATGAACCACCCTGCATCCTGTAGCGTCGTTGAACTTGGTCGGAGAAGGGCGGTCCAGCAGAGCGAGCAATAGACACGAAACTAACACCAACGACTTCGACCAAATTGAAGATAGGCCCACTGCTGTAAATGCCGAAAAGAGATGACATCTCGTGGCAGTAGGATAAGCTCACTCAGCGTCATCAATGCATCGCATGCGGTCCGGTCAATCATCCATAAGGTACCACTCTGCTTGCAGGGGATATGTCAAATAGGCAGGGTCCATCCCGTATAAGCTGGAGAAACGGAATTGGGTCTCCAGGGAATAAGGTTGGTAGAGGCGCGAGCAGTTGGCCTCTGACGGCCATCACGGTTCTTCTGTTTTCCGGACTGAGCGGGTGTGCCATCACACCAATCCCATTAACGGCAGATGACGTGAAGTCCCGGGTGAAAGAAAACAGATCCGTCCTCACAAGGGATCAAGAGCCCCTCTCCGGTCCCTTGGACCTCTACGAAGCCATGGCGCGGGCCCTTAAGTACAACCTTGAAGCCCGCGTCGAATGGATGCACAAGATGCTGGCACAGACGCAGCTCGATCTCTCTCATTACGCCATGCTGCCGCGGCTGGCTGCGAACGCGGGGTTCGACGGCCGCAGTAACTTCCCAGGAGGAGTCGCGCAGTCTTTGCTCACTGGGCGGCAAGTGCTGGAACCCTTCACCTCGGCTGAAAAGAACATTTTCTCTGCCGACCTCTCGCTGAGCTGGAATGTGTTGGATTTCGGTTTGTCTTACATCAGAGCAAAACAGGCGGCGGATGACGTGCTCATTGCGGATGAGGAAAGGCGGCGCGTCGCCAATCGCGTGATGCAGGACGTGCGGACTGCCTACTGGCGTGCTATCAGCGCGGAACGGATTCTTCCGTCCCTCAAGCAGTTGGATGAGTGGGTCAAAAGTGCTCTTGCCCAGGCCCAGGCTGTTCAAGACGAAAAACTCAGTGCGCCGCTGGTTCCCTTACAATATAAGCTCGATCTCCTTAATACGCAGCGCTATATCCAACAGCTGTACAGGGACTTGAGCATCGCGAAGCTTCAATTGGCTGCATTGATCAACCTCCCGCCCGGCGAGGAAAAAGACATGGTGCTTATGGTGCCGGAAAGAGAGTCGAACACCATCAGCTTGCCGCCCGATATGGCCTTGCTGGAAGATCACGCCTTGGAGGCGCGTCCAGAGCTGAGAATGATCGATTATCGCCGCCGCATCAACTCGCAAGAAGCCAAAGCGGCGATTCTCGAAATGATGCCCAGCTTGAATCTCGTTGTTGGCGAAAACTACAGCAGCAACAAGTTCCTCTTCAACAATCACTGGGGGGCATATGCCGCGCGGGCAAGTTGGAATTTGTTGAGCCTGATCCGCTATCCGGCCAGAGCAAAGACGATCGAGGCGCAAGATAAAGTACTGCACACGCAGAATCTTGCCCTGACGATGGCCGTCATGTCGCAGGTACACGTCAGTATCGCACAAGTGGCTTATGCAAAGAAGGAAGTGGCGACGGCGATGCTGTACCACAACACGCAGTCTCAAATTACCGAGCAGGCGCGTCTAGCCTGGCGATCGTCCAAGTTGAGCGAACAGGCGATGCTTCGCGAGCGGGTTGCCCAGGTGGCGGCGCAACTCCGATACGATGCCGTGGAAGCAGAGCTTCAAACGGCGTGGGCATCGTTGTTGGCCGCTATCGGGGAAGATGTGTTGCCCAATGAGTTGACTCAGGAACAAAGCGTGTCTCGTTTGGCGATGCAGTTGCGCGTCCGATGGGCGAAAAGTAAGGAGTTGACCAAATGACTTACCATAACAAGCCGCTCCGCCGCGCCGCAATCCTTTGTGCCTGGTGTCTGTGCCCGGCGGCAGTTGTAATCGCGGCCACCAAGTCGGACCTCAAACCCGCGAGCAGCGCAGAAGAGCTCAGCACGATCCGCGGTGTAGTAAAGGCGACCGCGCAGGCCACTTTGGCCAGTCAGGTCCAAGGGCGAATCAGTCAGCTCCCCTACAAGGAGGGGCAACGGTTCAAAAAAGGGGCACTGCTAGTCGCCCTAGACTGCTCGAAGTACGAGGCTGAGCTAGACAGTGCCCAGGCGGAACATCGGGCCAAGAAGAAAACCCATGAGAACAATCTCCGTCTGGCGCAACATCATGCCGTAGGCACACTCGAGCTCGAAATATCAGAAGCTGAAGCCGAGAAAACTTTGGCCGCAGTAAAGGCGGCACAAGTCAATGTCAACGGCTGCACTGTGCGAGCTCCCTTTCCTGGACGGGTTGTCAAAACGATTGTCAACGAACATGAAAACGTCTTCCCTAACGATCAACTCATCAGCCTGCTGGACGACAGTCTCCTCGAGATTGAGCTCATTCTGCCGTCGAAAGCTCTTGCCTGGCTCAAGGTTGGCAAGCGCTTTGACTATGCCGTCGATGAAACAGGACTTCAGTATCCTGCCGTCGTTGAGGACATCGGTGCCAATGTCGATCCCGCGAGCCAGACGGTGAAGGTCAAAGGGCGGTTTCGTTCCAAACCGGCGAACGTTCTAGCCGGGATGAGTGGGACCGCGGTATTTGCTGAACTCTCGCGGTAACGTATGGCCACAGCAGAAGTCACTTCGCTAAGTCCGCCTCAGAGGAACACCTCGTTTACCATGTTGCTCGTACTGGAGGGCATGGTACGGGCCGCTCGGACCCGGGAAGAACTGCAATTTTTCTTCGTCAATGAAACCCGCCGTCTTGTTCCCTATCAACAAGCCATCTTTCTGATACCGCTGACGGCATCGTCGCCGCGCTCCGAAGTGTGTGCCGCCTCGAGCGTCCCGGTCGTAGACCGCACAGCGCCATTAATGCAGTGGACAGAACGATTGGTCCAATGTCTGCGCGAGGCGTCGGCGGGTCCCGATATCCGTCAAGTGTCAGAAGCGGATTGCCCTGTGGAGTGTAGGCCTGACTGGAATGAATTTACACCAGGTCGTGGACTGTGGTGTCCCCTCAAGCATCCGGATGGACAGATCCTCGGAGGCCTGTGGCTCACGCGGGATCAGCCATGGGCGGACCACGAAGTCACGGTACTGCAACGAATAGGCGAATCCTATGCGTATGCATGGCGAGCGGTGGGACAGTCGAACAACGTGCGATGGCGATGGGGGCTGAGCCGAACCGCGACGTGGATCCTTGTCGCCGTAATCATGGGTGCTCTTGCGATTCCTGTCTCCATGTCCACACTGGCTCCCGCAAAGATCGTCGCGAAAGATCCTGTAATTGTGAGCGCCCCAATCGACGGGGTCATTGCAGAAATCCTTGTTGCGCCCAATACCACGGTCAAAGAGGGCGAGGTGTTATTTAAGTACGAAAACACGACGTTTAGGAGCGAATACGAAGTAGCGGAACGCAATCTCGACGTGGCGCTTGCGCAGTACCGCCGTGCGTCACAAGGTTCGTTTGTGGAGGCCGAACACAAAGCCGATGTGCCGCAGTTGAAAGCCGAAGTTGAGCTGCGGGAAACCGAGCGGAACTATATGTATGAACGGTTGGCAAAAGTCGATGTGAAGGCGGAGCAGGCGGGGCTTGTTCTGTATACAGATAAATCCGACTGGATCGGGAAGCCGGTCGTCGTAGGGCAGCGCATCATGGAACTCGCGAATCCGCAATCGTTGGAGGTGCGTATCGATCTGCCTGTGGAAGACGCCATTGTGTTGCGCGAAGGCGCTCCGGTGAAGCTGTTCCTGAACGCCACTCCCTTTTCCAGCGTTTCCGCTACAGTGAGCCATGCGAGCTATCACGCCGAAGTGTTGCCGAACAATACGCTGGCCTACCGAGTGATGGCGCAGCTTGAGCAGGGATCGGCGGAGTTTCGCATCGGCTGGCAGGGAAGTGCCAAGATCTATGGGGAACAGGTGACATTATTCACCTATCTGTTCCGCCGGCCGATTTCTGCTCTCCGACCCTGGATTGGGCTATGAGTGAGCCGACGCCTCAGGGGCGAGAAAAAGTTCTGCCGCCGTTGCGCGAAGATCTTCGGTTTGTCGAAGGCACGTCGAGTGCCGACGGTTCGCCCACCTGGGTAATCGTCGATCCGGTCCGCGGGAAATATTTTCAGATCGGTTGGGCTGCCTATCAGATGCTGTCCCGCTGGAAAGGGCGGTCGGCGGAAAAGGTGTTGTCCGAGATCCATGCGGAGACGACCTGCCGTGCCACTCGTCAGGACCTCGATGATCTACTAAAGTTTCTGTACGTGAATCACCTCATGCGGGAGCTGCCGCAGGGGGGCTACCGTGCGTATGCCGACCATGCAGAAGCGGCGAGACCGCAATGGCTGCTCTGGCTCGTACACCACTATCTCTTTTTTCAAATTCCCCTGGTCAAGCCGGACCGGTTCCTTCGCGCGACGCTGCCCTATGTAGAGCGCCTGTTTTCACGATCCGTTGCCTGGCTTGTCGTCATCATAGGCCTGGCGGGACTTTATTTGGTTTCACGTCAATGGGAGACCTTTACCTCCAGCATGCTGCATTTCTTCACCCCCCGCGGGGTCGCGTTGTACGTGGTCTGTTTGGTCATTGTCAAAGTATTCCACGAATTGGGGCATGCCTACACGGCGACACGCTACGGTTGCCGGGTTCCCACGATCGGTATCGCCATGATGGTCATGGTGCCGATGTTGTATTCGGATACCTCGGATGCGTGGAAGCTGACTTCCCGCCGCCAGCGCGCTGCTATCGGCGCCGCCGGAATGGTTGTCGAATGTTCGCTGGCCGCCGTGGCGCTCTTCGCCTGGAGCTTTCTCGACGACGGCGTGTTGCGGAGCCTCGTCTTCATCGTGGCGACGACCAGCTTGCTGATGGGGGTCGCCATCAATCTGAGCCCGTTTATGCGATTCGACGGCTACTATGTCTTGTCGGATTTGCTCGGCGTGCCCAATCTGCACGATCGAGCCTCCGCCTTCGGACAGTGGCAACTACGCAGGCTGCTCTTCGGTCTGGATGCGCCGATGCCCGAGGCGGTGTCCACTGCGCGCTGTCGGTTCTTGGTTTGGTTCGCCTGGGCGGTGTGGATATATCGGTTCTCGCTATTCGTCGGTATCGCGATCGTCGTGTATCACTACTTTTTCAAAGTGCTTGGCATCATCCTGTTTGCGGTGGAGATCGGGTGGTTCATCCTGCTGCCGGTCGCGCGTGAGTGCAAAACGTGGTGGAATCTTCGACAGATTATAGGGAAACAGCGAAGAGCATGGGGATCGGCCGGCGTCATGGTGGTTCTTACTGCGGCGTTGTTTGTGCCCTGGTCTGATCGCATCAGACTTCCCGCAGTGCTGGAATCGACACCCCATGCCACCATCTATGCGCCGGCGCCTGGGAGGATCGTCAACCTGGCGATCGAAGAGGGCCGACGGGTGGAGCCAGGAGAAAGACTGGTGGTGCTGGAGTCGCCGACGCTCGAAAGAGACATTGCCTTGACGCGCAAACGGATTGAAGTCGAACGCTTAAAAAGCCTGCGTCAGTTTTCCGGTCAGCAAGAATTAGCAAAACACCAGGTGAGACAGGAAACTTTGAAGGCGCATCTCTCGCAGCTGGAGGGCCTTCAGCAGCAGCAGGAGAATCTCTCCTTGATGGCTCCAATCGCTGGGATCGTGGCCGACCGACCGGAACCGCTCCATATGGGCCGGTGGATCAATAAAGAATTGCCTCTCGCCTATATCATTGCTCCGGCTGCTGAAGAGCTGCATGCGCTGGCCCCTGAAACGGAGGTCGGCTATCTCCAGACAGGACAATCGGCTCGGTTCATTCCAGAGGGGGCGGACCGGCCGAGCGTGATGGCGGAGATCGTCGAGATTCGAGACATCGACGAGAGCAGTTTTACCGTGCCCTACCTCGCGTCTCTGTACGGCGGAGAAGTCCCTGTTCGAGAAGACGCCGCGCACAAGTTGAAACCAGAGGCCTCCGTCTATCGCGTCACTCTGCATCTGACCGAGGCACCGCCACAATGGAACCAGGCGGTGCGTGGGACGGTGTTGGTAGAGGGCCCTCGTATCAGCATCGCTCGACGGGTGTGGGAGCAAGGTGCCAGAATCTTCATTCGAGAAAGTGGCGCGTGAGCACTGCAGCGCAGCGTCGATTCCGCAAGTTCTACCCCCTACACTTACACTCCTAGATCAATAAAGGATGCAATGAGACGCAATTTGTCTCCGATGCCGTCCTTATCCGAACGCGCTCATATAACTACTTGACAAAATAGGGGTAAATTATCTCGCTCAGGTGGCACCGGCTTTGCAGTCTCTCTGGTGGATTTCCTAGGTGACTCAAGGACTTATCGCGTTCTGGCCCCGATTATGAGAATTCTTCGAAGAAAGAAAAAGCCGGTGGGCCAAAAGCCGCGAAGCCGGAATTATCCCGCAGCAGGCAAAGAAAGCGCACTACGGCCGGGCTCCGTTCTTACCAGTTCATTGTTGTCTCTTGAATCACGCATCATGTTTGATGGCGCCGCCGTAGCTACGGCCGGTGCTGTGACCAACGAACAGCTGGCGCAAGACCAAGCTCAGCCAGCGGTGCCTGTCGATGACGGTGCAACAGGCGATACCGCCCCGTCCGCCCCGACCGGCGAACCTCAGTTCACGACCGATGAACAGGCCTTGTTTGACGCGCTGGCGGCCTACGATGCGTCTACGGCTCGCCAGGAAATCGTGTTCGTGTCTTCGAGCGTGCGGGATTACCAAAAACTCCTCGATGGAATCAGTCCCACGGTCGAGGTGCATATCCTCGACTCCTCCCGCGACGGTGTGCAGCAGAT
>JAYWIP010000035.1:0-3110 GCA_039794465.1 Nitrospira sp. | reverse complement strand
CGCATCAAGCGCAAGGGGAAGCTCAAACCCTATCCGTTTCTCGCCAAGAAGGCCAAGACCCGACTTCGTCTCATCGTGGCGCCGGGACTCGAACAGGTTCGCCCGTATGTCGCCGCCTGCGCGGCCAGGGGGTATCGAGTCACCGAGGAAGGTTTGGCGCAGCTCATTCAGACGCAAGAGAAGCTGGCGGACATATTCGGCCACAAGCGCAAGACGGTCTCGATCGGCCTCTACCAGCTCCAGAAGATCCAGTTTCCCGTGACGTATGAACTGGTCAAACCGGACGATGCGCGGTTCACGCCGCTGGGGATGGATACGGTGATGACCTTGTCGGAAATCCTGATGGTTCATCCGAAAGGATTGGAGCATGGGCATATTCTGGCGGGACAGAGCCGCCTGCCGATCCTCCGCGACGCCCGGAACCAGCCCTTGTCCTTCCCGCCGATCATCAACAGCCGGGAGATCGGCGAGGTGCGGGTCGGTGACGATGAACTCTTCGTGGAGGTGACGGGTACGGATCTGTCGATGGTCGTCCTGACGCTGAATATCTTTGCCGCTAACCTGGCCGACCGCGGAGCAGCCATCGAGCCGGTCGACGTGCAGTATCCGAAGCGTACGCCGTTGGGAACACGGGTCGTGACGCCTCAGGATTTGGGAAAGCCGAGGATGATCAAGATCGGCACCATTGAACGGGCGCTGGGCCAGGAGCTCAGCGAGAAGACCGTGAAGCAAGCCCTTGAAACATACGGCTACGACGTCTCAGTGGGGAAGGGATCGGTCAAGGCGAAAGTGCCACCCTATCGGCAGGATCTCTTGCATGCGATGGACGTGGTCGAAGATGTGGCGATGAGTTGCGGCTACGGATCGTTCGCGCCGGAGATGCCCGCGCAATTCACCGTCGGGAGTCTCTCTCGAATCGAGCAGGCGTCGGATCGGGCCCGCGAATTGATGGTCGGGCTGGGGTTTCAGGAGATCATTTCCAACATCCTGGGATCGCCGGAGCAGTATCGCGATGCGATGCGGTTGGCCGAGACGGAATGGGGCGCCATGGTGGAAGTCGACAACGTGATGTCGTTGAGCTTCTCCTGCCTGCGGCAATGGATGTTGCCCTCACTGTTGCGTGTCGAAGCTGCATCGAACCGCGCGTTTTACCCGCACCGCCTCTTCGAAGCCGGCGATGTCGCGATTCCCGATGCGGCGCATGAGCTGGGCTCCAGAACGGAAACCGTGCTCGGCGCGATGATCGCCCACGCCACGGCGCATTTTTCGGAGATTCATTCCTGCCTGGACGTGCTCTTGTATCATGCGGGAAAGGAATACAGCCTCGAGCCGGTCCAGCATCCGTCGTTTCTGGAAGGCCGCGCCGGCCGCATCCTCGTCGCCGGACGCCCGGTCGGCGTCATCGGAGAAGTCCACCCCGAAGTCCTCGAACGCTGGCAAATCGGAGTTCCGGTCGTCGCGTTCGACGTGAACCTGTCACAGCTCGCGGAGCTGTCGTAAACACACCAGATACAACAGCCTTCCTGTCTTGCCCCTATGGAAAGATAGAGGATGACAAGATGCTGGTCGAAGCCCGTTCACTTGCCTTGTACGAACTGGTTGGTTAAACTGGTTGGCATGACAAAGGCTGCTGTCAGAGCTCGTGACGGTCAGCAGGTTGGTGCCTTCGAGGCGAAGACCCATCTGGCTGACCTGCTGCGCCAGGTGGAAGAGGGAAGGTCCTTTGAAATCTGTCGCCGTGGGAGACCCATCGCGCGGCTTGTTCCACCTTCCAAAGATACCGGTCATGCCCAGCCCTCTGAAATTCGCGATGCCTTCCGATTGATTCGTAAACGTGTCCCGAGTCGGGTCAACATTCGCTCGCTTATCGAAGCGGGCCGCCGCACTTGATGCAACTCGTCATTGACAGTTCGTTTGCATTGGCCTGGGCGTTGCCCGATGAATCGTCGGCGCGAGCCGATCGGTTCCTTGGTCGTCTCGGCGAGGACGATCTGCTGTGGGTGCCCGTCTTGTGGTGGTATGAAGTGGCCAATGCCTTGATGATGGCCCAACGCCGCCGCAGGATTTCAGAAGCCGATCGCCTGGCGATGATTCAGCTGTATGAGCGGCTCCCGATTCATGCCGACGGACATGTGACCGTCCATACCATTAGGCAGATTCAATCACTCGCCCTCTCCCATCGTCTGTCCGCCTATGATGCCGCGTATTTGGAACTCGCTATGAGGAAGAACCTAGTGCTTGCGACGATGGACAAGGCGTTGCTGCAAGCCGCACGGGCAGCGGGTGTGGAGACAACCTCGTAAGCGGAGTGCAGCTCGCCGGCATTTGCAGCGAAGCCCTTCCCGAATTCCTTGAACAGTGAACAATCTCCGTGCCGGTCGTCGCGTTCGACGTGAACCTGTCTCAGCTCACGGACCTGGCGTAAGCAAGTCTCTCGATCAGTTCTCTCGTAGCCGATGGCTGATAATAATGGCTGCTGTTTGAATCCGAGGAGACCCTCGTAGTTGCAGGGTAGTCTCGGATAATGCCAGAAGCCTATAGTCGTGCCTGAACCAACTTCTGCATGAATTGACCCGTTGCCCGAGGTGTTAGGAGGGGAAACATTGACTGAGAGGGGAGCCAAGTTGGCAGCACTGTGCAATGACGGACCGGTTAGCACCCATGCGGTTCCGCTGACCTGGCGTTCATCTTTCCGTGATATAGTATTTCATGAGCTCCGGTAAGATTCTCATCTATTTGTTCTTCCTTGCCACACTGTCCTCCTGCGGGCATAGCGTTGATGAGCGGGCGCGAATCGCTCCATATTGCAAGTACAAATTGGACGGGGGGTTGCACGCGTGGTGTGTTGATCCAAAAGCGAAGCCTTCCTGCGAATGTCCGCCCCCTTCCGATGTGAAACAACCAGTTCAGGAGTGAAAGCCGAGGGGATGATCGACGCAGCCCCGCCGGCATTCTGGGCGCACTGGCACAAAGCTCCTGCTCCTTCCGTCATTCGTTGACGATCGCCTCGAAGGCTCTCCGATTGTTGAGCATCCGCTGCGCGTAGGCTCGCCGGAGCTTGTCCTCGGAGATGGGTTTCAGCGACGGAGGTCTTCGAGGCTGTCCGCCGG
>JAYWIP010000034.1:0-18244 GCA_039794465.1 Nitrospira sp. | reverse complement strand
GTATCCCTACTTCTATGCTGGTTTTGAACTGTCCAGTTCTGAGCGTGAATCAAACCAAGGAATGGGAGGCCATGTCGCGCGAGGGCGATTTGCCGTTTGGCTGGATCATGATCAGGCCACAGAGGTGTGTTTGACTGTGCGTGCGCTTGGTGGAGAAAAACCTGTGCTGCAACACGGGGATACTCAAGTCCAACTGTCTGCAGACGAGTGGAGAAATTGTCGGTTCTCGGTTAAGGGGCCAGCCATGCCTGCAAGTTTTTCCATCATTGGGGAGTGTAAAGGGATTGCGGTCAGCGACGCGTGGACGGCATGAGTCGTATCGCATATCTTCGTACTCTTCTTTTCTTCGCCTTTGGCGAAAATCCACTTCTTTATGTAAGTCTGACCGTTTCTGTTCTGTCTGTCTTTTTGGAGCTTGCGGCAATGACGACCATGCTGCCGCTCTCCATCGTCGCTGCTGGTCAGCCTCTTCCTGAGGAGATGTGGGTTGTCAAGGCAGTGAAGCAAACGAACATCGAGCTGAATGGACGCAACCTATTCCTAGTATTCATTGCGTTGTTTGGATTGAGGGTCGTGACTCAGTTTGTTGGCGAAGCGCTTACTTTGTTTTTGAGTAAACGGCTCCTGTCACAATTGGCAACACGCGCGTTTGCCACCTTGGTAAAAGTCGTTCCTTTGAAGGAGGTGGAGAAGGCTAGCATCGGATCGTTCATTGCTCTGGTAGGTGATGAATCCTTCCGAGCTAGTACTCTTGTGATATCTCTCAACCAGCTTGCTTCTTTGGTGTTGCTAGGCGGGTTATACTATACGGCCATTTTCGTCTATTCGCCTGCGGTCGGTGTAAGCCTATTTGCGTTTCTAGTGGTGAGCTTCTTAGCAATGTATCAGTCATTCCGAGTTTCTCATCGATTGGGCATTCGCCAGATAGAGCAGTCGAAATCCGCGGGTTCCCTGTTTCTGGACGCATTGAACGGGCTGCGATCCGTTCGAGCATTCTCTGCAGAGAGCTACGTGACGGATGACTATCGAAGGCAGATGTCATCCTATATGCGCACACTGTTTTCGGTCGATCTTGTTTCATTGCTTACACGCCTGGGGCCGGCGCTTCTGTTGCTTGGGGCTGTGGCAACTGTGGCGATTGTGCCGGCCGCTAGTGTGCGTTTCTCAATGGAATTTGCTTTCATCGTTACCGTCGTCATCTTGTTGATGAGGTTTTTTCCCATAGCGGGGCAGGCGGTGAGCGTTGCGCTCAGAGTCGTTGCAGATGCGAAAGCTGGGCGTGATGTGACCACGCTGATTCGGGATTATGGGGAGGTAGCTCAGCATGGTGTGGCAAACGCCGGTGTTCTCGGCCGAGTTGAGAGGATAGAAGCTTGCGGACTAGATTTCTCTCATGACACAGAGAGAACCATTCTAAAATCTTTTAACTTCGCGATGGAATGTGGACGGAGTTATGCCCTTATTGGGATGTCAGGATCAGGCAAGTCGACGTTTCTGGACTTGCTCATGAGATTTTATCCTGTCGAGCCAGGGATGTTGCTGGTCAACGGTATCCCAATTGAGAATGTATCAATTGGAGATCTTCGTCGTAGAGTGTTGCTAGTCTCGCAAGAGACCACGATATTTAACGACACCGTCGCTAACAACCTGCGTTTTGGCTGTCATGTTCCCTTTGATGAGTTAGAGCGAGCCTGTCAAGTTGCGTGCATCCATGATTTTATTATTGGGTTGCCACAGGGCTATGAGACGGTACTCAGTTATCGTGGCACCAATCTGTCTGGAGGACAGAGGCAACGAATCGGTATTGCGCGGGCAATAGTGCGTCGACCGGACGTACTTCTGCTTGATGAAAGCACGAGCGCGCTTGATGTAGAGACGCGAAAAGTCATTGTTCAGAATTTGTTGCGGGAGTTTCGAGACCGTATCGTGTTGTTCGTGACCCATGACATCTTTGTGACAACTCAGGTCACCCATGTGTTGGACATGGCTGCGATAAATAGGGCCGAGCGGATTGATGTCGTGTCAAGAAGTCAGTTCACTGAAGAGCGAGTGAACTAATGGTCTCGACAATTAAACGTTGTTATCACACGAAAATCACTATTAGAACCGAGTCGCTCAAGGTTGTTGAGTTTATTGAGCGTAGGTGTGGGGAACCAAAGAAAGAGTGTAAAGTCCTTGATGTCGGTTGTGAAAATGGCAGATATCTTCAGTTGCTTAGTCAGTGCGGAGTTGATGTTACGGGCGTAGATGCGGATCCCGAGCTGGTCCGAACGAGCCAAAAGCAGGATTGCGTTTTTTGACGACTGAAGAATTCTCGCGCGCTGTAGGTGGAGGGACGACATCGTTAAGTGACTGTACTAAATGGATGCATCGCAATGTGATGTCGAATGTGAAGTGGGCCAGATAGGGGCGACAAAGGCAAGTTGATAGCTTCAGGGGCGCTCTTCATTCTAACAAGTAAGATTTTCTTCCGTATCAAAGAAGGTCTGAGTTATTCAAGGTTCCGGGCAGCGATTAACTGGAACCCTTGATTTTCAGCGCCGACCCATCGAAATAGGGAATTAATTAGACCGTCCCTAATTATCCGGGGATACCCGAAGCTTTCTTCTGGGGCGAATGGAATCTGATGAACTGGAAGGATTGGCTGCGTCGGATCGGCGGGTGGGTGCTTAACCATCTGCCAATCGAGGGGCGGTTGTCTTATGCGCAGGAAGGTGAAGATCTGGTCTTGGCGCGCATTCTTGGTGCAAACACCTCGACAGGATTTTATGTTGACGTTGGTGCTCACCATCCGACGCGGTTTTCTAATACCTATTACTTTTATCGTCGTGGCTGGCGCGGCCTCAATGTGGATGCGCTCCCTGGGACGGCGCGGTTGTTTCAGTCTATGCGGTCACGAGATGTTACTGTGGAGTGTGGTGTTGCCGGGCAGGCTGGTGTCATGACGTATTTTGTGTTCAACGAGCCTGCACTCAATACTTTTTCGGGGGAAGAAGCGGCCAGAAAGAATCGGCATCCCTATCAGATTGTGAACAAGCTGCAAATATCTGTGCTGACATTGAAAGAAATACTCGACAAACATGTGCCGCCCGGAGTTACGATCGATTTCATGACGATCGATGTTGAGGGGCTGGATCACGAGGTTGTCTGTTCCAACGATTGGAGCCGCTACCGACCCAGATTGGTGTTAGTCGAATTATTGAATGTCGGGATCGATAATATCATCGGCCATCCGACGACTCAGTTTCTTTGGCAACAGGGGTATCGACCAGTTGCTAAGACGCTGAATACCGTATTCTTTGTTCATGCGGAGGTAGTTCCCGGTCAGTCTGGTTTTTTCAATCCGCCACAAAACAAACCTGCCCAAGCGATGGTGTCCGGGGAATGAATGCTCCTATCGCATTGTTTGTCTACAAACGCCCTGTGCACACGCGCCGGACGGTGGAGGCGTTGCTGAAGAACGAGCCGGCCGCAGAAAGCGACTTGTTCATCTTCTCTGATGCGGCTAAGAAGCCTGAGGCGGAAGGGGCTGTATCTGAGGTGCGGGAATATATGCGGACGGTCTCCGGCTTCAAATCGGTCACGATTGTCGAGCGCGACAGGAATTGGGGGCTGGCGAATTCCATCATCGACGGCGTGACGTCGGTGGTGAATCGATACGAGCGGGTCATCGTGCTGGAGGATGATCTGGTGACATCGACATATTTCCTTGAGTACATGAATACAGCGCTCGAGCGCTATCAGGCAGAGGATCGGGTCATGCAGGTGTCCGGGCATGTATTCCCCATACGCGTTCACGGGGAAACCGATGCGGTCTTTCTGCCCATGACTACGTCGTGGGGATGGGCAACCTGGGCGCGTGCATGGAAGCACTTTGATCCGAAGTCGACGGGTTATACACAGCTCAAAGGTGATGCGAAGTTGCGCAAGCGCTTCAACCTCGGCGGCGCGTACGATTACTTCTCGATGCTTGAGGCCCAACTCGCGGGGCGTGTCGATTCATGGGCCGTGCGCTGGTATCTGAGTGTATTCATGCGTGGAGGGTTGACGCTGTTCCCGGTGAAATCGTTGGTTGAAAATTGCGGATTCGATGGGTCGGGCACACACTGCGGTGAGGGAGAGCGCGCGCCGGTGTTGTCGCAGGATTTTACGGTTAATGTATTTCCCCCCGTTGTCGCGGACGAAATCGTGCAGCAGGCGATAAACTTCTATCTCATCAGGCAGCGTGATACTCGCAGCGGATTATGGCATCGATTGGCCAGGTGGATGGGATCTCATCAGCGAGTTGTCTGCTAGTCTCATGAATATGCACCGGGTGCGGCATGCATTAAGAAACTGGCTGGCTCAATGGAGGTTGCGCGATTTTCCCGGTATCGATATCGCGCACGGGGCACGGGTGGAATATTACAAGATTAGGCCCAGGCGCGGATGCGACCTAAAGGTTGGGAACCATTCGATGGTAGATGGCGACCTGATTTTTGACCGTGAAGGAGCAAATATTCAGATCGGAGAAAGAACCTTTATCGGAGGGTCCTCGATCATTTCTGCCGAGAAAGTAATTGTGGGAGACGATGTGCTGATCTCATGGGGATGCACCGTGGTGGATCATAATTCGCATGCGTTCTCTTGGCGTGACCGATCCAATGATGTGACGGACTGGATGGATGGTAAGAAAGACTGGACCCATGTGGAATGTAAAGCGGTCGCGATTCGATCAAAAGCGTGGATAGGTTTCAATGTAATCATTCTGAAGGGTGTGACGATCGGCGAAGGCGCCATCGTCGGTGCAGGCAGCGTGGTGACCAAGGACGTTCCTCCCTACACCATCGTCGGTGGAAATCCGGCGCGAGTCATACGCGAGATCCCTCCGGATGAACGCTGAACCGAAGAGCCTTACATCAACCGCATGGGAAGATGCCGTGGTCTGGCTGCGCAACCAGCCGGGCCAGTCAGAGCTCGTGCGCGCCTGTTTTTTTGACGATCCCTTGCTTGAGGCGGCGGAACGGTATTACGCGAGTGCCGAATGGATCGCGGTACGCCGAATCCTTGCGGGGAAGCACGGTGCGGCGCTCGACCTCGGTGCCGGGCGAGGCATTTCCTCCTACGCTCTTGCAAGAGACGGTTGGCAAGTCAGCGCACTGGAGCCCGATCCGAGCGAGGTCGTGGGCGCCGGGGCAATCAGCACGTTGTCGCGAGAGGCCGGTCTCGACATCCGCATCGAACAGGAGTGGGGTGAGTCGCTTCCGTTTCCAGACTCGTCGTTTGATCTCGTACATGGGCGCCAAGTCTTGCACCATGCCAAAGACCTACGGAAACTCTGCGCCGAGGTGGCGCGCGTGCTGAAACCGGGCGGCCTGTTCATCGCGACACGCGAACATGTGATTTCCAGAGCGGAAGATCTTCCGGAATTCTTAGCCTCGCATCCCTTACACAAGATGTATGGCGGAGAGCATGCCTATCTGCTCGATGACTATCTGCATGCGATACGGGCCGGTGGAATTGTTTTGACCAAGGTGCTGAACCCCTACGAGTCAGACATCAACCTGTATCCTGACACGGTCACCGATCTGAAGCGACGCTTGTCCAAGCGGATCTACCTGCCGCCGGCCATCATTCCTGATGTCTTGCTCGCCGCGCTGGGGGCAATGAGCCGGGTGCCGGGCCGTCTGTACACGTTTATCGGTCGGGCCAATGGGTAAAACCGCCCTCGTCACCGGTGCGTACGGATTCATCGGCCGTCATGTGGCTCGGCAGCTGGCGAGGGACGACTGGCGAGTCATCGGGCTGGGACATGGTTCCTGGGCCCATGATGAGTGGCGCGGTTGGGGTCTTGCCGAGTGGCACAGTGCCGATGTTTCTCTCGAGACATTGATTACCTATGGGGGCGAGCCGGATGTCATTGTGCATTGTGCCGGGAGCGGGTCGGTGGGGTTTTCGATGACACATCCTCACCAGGATTTCCAGCGCACGGTCGGCACTACTCTGGCGGTTCTTGAGTATGCGCGGTTGTATGCCCCGCAGACATGCATTGCCTACCCGTCCAGCGCAGGTGTGTACGGAACGGTTCAGAAGCTTCCGATCGTCGAGACTGATCCGTTGAGACCCGAGTCGCCCTATGGTGTGCATAAGCGCATGGCCGAAGAGCTGGTCGCCAGCTACGCCGCACATTTCGGCATCCGCGCGGCTGTAGTGAGGTTGTTTTCAGTCTATGGAGCGGGGCTGCGCAAGCAATTACTGTGGGACGCGTCGCGGAAGATCGTGGCAGGCGAAACCGATTTCTTCGGGACGGGGGATGAAATACGCGACTGGCTGCATGTTGAGGATGCGGCCGGTCTCTTGCTCGCTGCCGCCAGGCATGCATCAACCGAGTGTCCGATCGTGAATGGCGGCTCCGGTGTCGGGGTCACCGTTCGAGACCTGCTGTTGGAACTGTTCGTCTGCTTCGGAAATATGGAGCCGCCGGGATTTTCCGGCAGGTCTCGCGGCGGCGATCCGGCCGGGTATATTGCCGACATCTCGCTGGCCTCCGCCTGGGGGTGGCGGCCGAAAGTCGGCCGTCAGGAGGGTGTGCGCGAGTATGCGGAATGGTTTAAGAGCGCAGGCCTGTGATACGGGTCGGTCTTGTGGCGAATTTCTACGACGGGTGGTTGGGCGGAGTGAGCTATTTCCGCAATCTGCTGACCGCGTTGTATGCCTTGCCGGATCGCCGGATCGAGGCGGTGCTCTTTACCGGCACTCGCACGCAGGAGAAATTTTTCGATGGATTCCCGGCTGTCGAGATCGTCCGCAGTCGATTATTCGATCGCGGCACGTTGCCATGGTTGATACGGAAGGTATGGCTTAAGAGTTGTTCCCGGGACTTGTTCCTGGAGCGGCTGCTCACACAACAGAAGATTTCCGTGTTGTCGCATTCGGGATGGCTGGGGAAAGGCGCATCGATTCCCACTATCGGGTGGATTCCCGACCTTCAGCATGTCCACCTGTCCGACTGTTTTGACTCATACGAAAGCGGCCTGCGCAATCGTGAGTGCCGGCTGCACTGTCGGTATAGTTCAGCCGTCATCGTCAGCAGTTATGCCGCCCAATCCGATCTGCTTCAGCTTGAACCGGAGTGCCGTTCCAAATCGCACGTCTTGCAGTTTGTCGCAAGGCCGGCCGATGATGACAGGACTTTCTGCTCCAGCCTGGAATTGGAGGAGAAGTATCGGTATTCCGGTCGATACTTTCTGCTTCCCAATCAGTTTTGGAAACATAAGAACCACAAGGTGGTGCTGGAAGCCCTGGGCCATCTTGTCCGTGAACACAAGCAGGTGCTGGTGATTGCCACGGGAGACCCGACGGATTATCGAAATCCCGGGCATTTTGAATCGTTGATGAGACACATCCCGGAGCTGGGCGTTGAGGAGAATTTCCGCTACATCGGTTGTGTGCCATCGTCTGATCTCGCCGGTCTGATGTTCGGTGCGGTCGCCGTCATCAATCCGTCGTATTTCGAGGGGTGGAGCACGACGGTTGAAGAGGCAAAAGCGCTGGGCAAGCGCTTGATCTTGTCCGATATTCCGGTGCATCGAGAACAAGCCCCGATGTACGCGACCTATTTTCCGCCGAACGATGCCAAGGCGTTGGCGGATATTCTTTGGACTGCCTGGAGAGAGCCGGCCCCGGATGTGGAGGAACGGAGGACGCAAGCCCGTCGCGCGACCGGTATACGTCGGATTGAGTTTGCGCAACGCTATCAGGATATTGTGTTAGGGCTGGTTCGCCCCCGGTCATGATGAGCCATGAGAGGCCAGTCATTGCCATCATTGTCGCGGTGTTCAACGGCAGTGCGACATTGCGGCGGTGCATCGATAGCGTGGCAAGGCAAACGTATCCGCATAAGGAACTAGTCGTCATCGACGGCGGGTCGACCGACGGCACCGTCGACGTCATCAAGGCCAATCAGCAGACGATTGCGTATTGGGTGTCTGAGCCTGATCGGGGAATCTATCACGCCTGGAACAAGGCGCTCGCGCAGACCCATGGCGACTGGGTCTGTTTTCTGGGGGCGGACGATTATTTGTGGGACGAGCATGTCTTAGCGGAGATGGCCCCGCACCTTTCCCGCGCGTTGCCCGCTACGCGTGTCGTGTACGGGCAGGTTGCGCTGGTGAATGAATCGGGCACAGTATTGAGCAGCTTCGGTAAGCCTTGGCCGGAGTTGCGGCCTGCGTTTCTGAGGGGAGATGCCCTCAATATTCATCAGGCGATGTTTCACCATCGGAGCGTGTTCGAAGACCGGGGGACGTTTGACGAGTCCTTCCGCATTGCCGGTGATTATGACCTCCTGCTTCGTGAGTTGCGGGAGGGCTGTGCGGAATTCGTCCCATGTCTGGCGGCCGGGATGCAACATGGCGGTGTCAGTTCGAACCCTGCCAGCAAGATGACCACGATACGAGAGATCATGCGGGCCATGCAGCGTCATGGCCTCAAGCCTCCAGCCGGCTTACGCGTCGCCTGGCTCAGGGCGGTCGCTCATGCGTGGTTGTATCGTGTCGCCGGTGGTCATGTGAGCGGCGCCGTAGCGGACGGCTATCGATCTCTGACCGGGAAAAGCCGGTTGTGGACCTCGACGGGGAAATAACGAGCCGGTCATCAACCGCTTGCCTCATTCGTTCCATGAAAATCGCGATGGTTACGGGGTCCTATCCGCCGAATGT
Organism: Nitrospira sp.; assembly: GCA_039794465.1. Classification (GTDB taxonomy): domain Bacteria; phylum Nitrospirota; class Nitrospiria; order Nitrospirales; family Nitrospiraceae; genus Nitrospira_D. The sequence goes on along the minus strand of JAYWIP010000034.1, from coordinate 9,545 downwards.
GTGCGGCGCAGGGGACTACACGGAACGGCTGGTCACGTCGCTTCAGCAGCGCGGCGTTTCCGTCGAAGTCATTACGGGCGGCGGGTGGGGCCTGCGCGATGCGCCTGCCGTCTTGAAACGAATCAATGCCTGCGGCGCGGATATCACACATCTGCAATATCCGACGGTCGGATACGGACGACGGCTCGGACCTCAACTGATCGCGCTGCTTCAGCGAGGTATCGTGACGATTCACGAAGCCAGCCAAACCCATGTCTTACGCCGGCTGTCCCTGTTCCCGCTGTGCTGGAGCCGACACCTTGTGTTTACGAACTCCTTCGAACAGGCCTATGTCGGTGGGCTCGCGCCGTGGGTGCGAGCCCGTTCGAGTGTGATTCCTATCGGGAGCAATGTGTCTGTTGGCCGGGCGGACGGGGAGCGACGGCTTGATGAAATCCTCTACTTCGGCCTCATCAGACCGGCCAAGGGGTTGGAACAGGTGTTGGATCTGGCCGGCCTCCTCAAATCGCGCGCGCCGGGCGTAACGGTTCGAATTGTTGGAATGGCTCTCCCGGAACATGCGGGGTATCTCGATGCGCTTCGACGAAAAAGCGCGGATCTTCCCATCGTATGGAATCTCGGTTTGTCCGATGATGAGGTCGCGCAGGTGCTGGCAAGGGCGGCCATCGCCTATGCGCCGTTTCCCGATGGCGCCTCGGAGCGACGAGGCTCCTTGCTTGCCGTGCTGTCCAACGGAGTCGCAATGGTGACGACGCGGGGAGCACAGACCCCATCCATGCTCGAAGAGGCCGTCGAGTTTGCGGCATCCCCGATCGAAGCCATGTCGAGTCTTGACGCGTTGCGCCGTGACGACGTGCGCCGGAAGCGTCTTTCCGAGCACGGTATGCGCTATGCGGCTCAGTTCTCGTGGCCTGACATCGCAGACCGGCATATTCGGGTGTATCAATCGGTGCTCAGGCATCGGCGTGAGCGCCCGCTATCCGGCCCCATCGTTCCCTGAATCCTAAGCCGCGTACCCATTGGTTCGGAGGCAAACCGAGGAAGAACATGCTGATCTCGCGCAAACACAATTTCCTCTTTGTACACATTTATAAAACTGCGGGAACAAGTATCACGAGCGCGCTGATGCCCTTCGCCGCAAGTAGGTGGCAATGGATGGCGCATCGCGTGTTGAGGAGGCTCAATCTTCCAACCTATTTCCCTCCGAGCCCGGAAGCGTACAAACATTTCCCGGCCCCGGAGATTATTAAGCTGATGGGAAGAGAGGCGTTCGAGTCCTACTTCTCTTTTGCAATCGTCCGCAATCCGTGGGATTGGCAGGTGTCTCTCTACAAATTTGTGCTGAAAGACCCCTCCAATCAGCACCACAGTCTGGTCAAAGCGTTAGGGAGCTTCGATGCGTACATCAAGTGGCGGTGCGAAAAGGAAGCCAGATTTCAGAAAGATTTCATCTATTCAAGCGACAACGAGTTGCTCGTCGATTTCGTAGGGCGCTTTGAGCAGCTCGATGCCGACTTTCAATCGATCTGCTCCCGTATCGGCATTTCGGCGTCGTTGCCTAAACTGAATGTTTCCATTGAACGTCCGTATCAGCAGTATTACACCGACGAGACCAGAGAGCTTGTGAGGCGAACATTTGCTCCCGATATCACACTGTTTGGATATGACTTCTGAGTCCCAGGCGGGGAATATTTTCATCTATGGCGGAAAGAGCGAGAGCGCAGCCTAGCTTGCCGCACGGCTCCGTCATTGCGGGCAAGTTCTTATTGATCATCCGGGTTTCGGGTGTATGAGCCGGCCGAGCATTGTCGTGTCAGTGGTCAGCCATCGCCAGGGAGATCTGGTGCGGGATCTTTTGGCGGACATGGTCGCACGATGCAAAACGGACATCCGTCTCGTGCTCACCGTGAATGTTCCGGAGGAGCTTCCGTTCGGCATCAACGAGTACGCGTTTCCGATCGAGATCATTCGCAATGAACGGCCCAAAGGGTTTGGTGCCAATCATAATCAGGCGTTTCGGCGCATCTCCAGCGAGCTGTTTTGCGTGGTGAATCCCGACATCCGGTTGAACGACGATCCGTTCGATATGCTGGTCCGCTGTCTTGAGGAGACCGGCGCTTCGTTGGCCGCTCCAGTGGTGGTCAACCCGCAAGGCGGCATCGAAGACAGTGTCCGGCGGTTTCCGACGCCGTTTCGGATCGCAGGAAAGGCGTTCGGGCTGGCGCGGAATAGCGATTACACGTTGTCGTCTCGGCCGTTCAGTCCGGATTGGGTAGCCGGAATGTTTATGCTCTTTCGATCTGCGGCATTTCAGGAACTCGGCGGATTCGATGAACGGTTTTTTCTCTATTATGAGGACGTTGATATTTGCGCGCGGCTTCGTCTTTCTGGCCGCGATATTGTCGCCTGTCCGTGGGTACGTGTGATCCATGCCGCCCGCCGGGAGAGCCATCGCAATCTTCAATATCTGACCTGGCATTTGGCAAGCATATCCCGGTTTTTCTGCTCCCTTGTGTTTGTCAGGCTGGCGACCCAAGGTCTGTTAGCGCGGCGTGGGGGGAGGGACGACTGAGTCGTGATAGAGCAACGTCTCCATATTCGCGAGTGACGTGACGGACCGTGGCCGACCGGATCTTGATAACAGGGGCGAACGGATTCGTGGGATCGGCGCTCTGTCGGCGGTTGCGCGACGCGGGGACGCGTGTCCGGGGAGGAGTGCGGGATCGGTCGAACATCCCGATGGGCGGCGGTTCCGAGGGCGAGGGGTTCGATTGGGTCGTGCTGCATGATCAATCGTCGGAGGAGGAGGAGGACCAGGCGCTACATGGGGTCCAGGCGGTCATTCATCTGGCGGCGCGGGTCCATATTATGGAGGACCGAGCTGCCGATCCGCTTCACGAGTTTCGCCGGGTGAACCGGGATTGGACCGAACGGCTCGCGCGGGCTGCTGCGCGACAGGGAGTTCGCCGATTCGTATTTCTGAGCTCGATCAAAGTGAATGGCGAGGAAAGCCCTGTGCCGTTCACGGAACAGGATGCGCCGAATCCGCAGGACCCGTATGGGATTTCCAAATGGGAGGCGGAGCAGGCGTTGGCGGCAGTGTCGTCTGAGACGGGGTTGGAGATGGTCGTCGTTCGGTCTCCGCTCGTCTACGGTCCCGGTGTGGGAGGGAATTTCTTACAACTGCTGAATGTTCTGCGTCGTGGAATTCCGCTGCCGCTTGCTCTTGTAGAAAACCGCCGCAGTCTGATTTTTCTGGGGAACTTGGTTGATGCCCTCATGCACTGTGCGCAAGATACGCGGGCGGCTGGCCGGACCTATTTGGTCAGTGATGGAGAGGATCTGTCCACCCCCGAGTTGATCCGGCGGATCGCCAAGGCTTTGGGAGTCAGGGCGCGCCTCTGGAACTTTCCCCTGCCGCTGCTTCGCTTGATAGGGCAGGTTCTCGGCAAATCGATGGTGATTGACCGGCTGCTCGGGTCGCTGCAAATTGATTCGTCCAGGATCAGGCGGGAATTGGATTGGCATCCCCCGTATCCTGTCGATCACGGTCTAGCCGAAACAGCGGCCTGGTTTAGCGGGACCGGGGTGCAGCTTCCTCGGGCAGCATGACAGCCGGACGCTCGTTGATGATGCGGCGCGGGCAGCGAAGATGACCGGATCGCTTCCGGCCTACGCATTCGGGGCGCCGGTCGTCTCCTTTGCCGTGGCGTGGGTGACGGTTTCCGTGTTGCTGCGGACGTTCGCCGGCCGCATGCTTGACCACCCCAACGAACGCTCCCTTCATCAGCAGCCTGTTTCGAGAACCGGTGGAATCGGCGTCGCGGCCGGTATTGCGGTGAGCGTGCCGTTGGTGTCACCGATCGAGTGGTGGCCGCTGTGGCTGGGGGCTGCGCTTCTTGTGGGCGTCTCCTTCGTCGAAGATCTTGCCGGGCTTTCCATTACCGGGCGGCTTGCCGCCCATTTTCTTGCCGCAGGCGCGTTGGTCGCCGGTCTGTTGGCTCAAGGATTGGAATGGGGATGGGCCGCTGTGGTGATCCTGCCGGTCGTGTGGATGATCAATCTCTACAACTTCATGGACGGCATGGACGGCTTGGCCGGCGGGATGGCGGTCTTTGGGTTCGGATTTCTGGCGGTGCTGTCCTGGGCCGGACATCATCAGCCGCTGATGCTCGCCAGCGCCTCGATTGCCGCGGCCGCCGCCGCGTTTCTGCTGTTCAACTTTCATCCGGCCCGCATTTTTCTGGGCGATGCCGGCTCGACGACATTGGGGTACCTTGCGGCGGGACTTGGCCTGACCGGTTGGCACTACGGGGTGTGGTCGCTCTGGGTTCCGCTGCTTGTGTTTTCGCCCTTCATCGTCGATGCGTCGGTGACCTTGGCGCGGCGGCTGATGCGCGGAGAGAAATTCTGGCAAGCCCACAGATCACACTACTATCAGCGGCTGGTGCTCAGCGGGTGGAGCCATCGCAGAACGGCGCTGGCCGAATATGGCGTGATGGTCTGTTGTGGTTGCGGCGCGCTTGCGTTTCAGCTGGCGTCGGACACCGTCCGATTCGGGATCGTGGGAATCTGGGCACTGGCGTTTCTTGGATTGGCACAGTCCGTCTCAGCAGTGGAACGGCGGATGTCCAATCATGGCGCATTCAATGGGCACTGAGCTTGTCCGGGCCGGCACTGAGCCGAAGGCTGTCGCGGGTTCTTCTGCTGGCAGCCATCCGCATGTCCAGGTAACTAATAAGAGCGCTGTATTGCGTCTGGCAGTTCAGTTGCGCGATGAAGGCCAGCTGTTCCGGCGCGGCAATGCTCAGCTGGAGGATGTTTTTAAAGGGAGTATCGACCGATTCTGTGACATTGCTGTGGCGCTGCGCAACGCCCATCGGGTGTTGGATGTGGGAGCAGGGCATGGGCTGCTGCTGTCATTTTTGACGGAGCTGGGACATGAGTGCCATGCGCTCGATGTCCAGGATCAACCGACGGCTCACCCGGATACCTACGGTAAGGGGATTACGTTTCAGCTCTGCAACGTGGAGGTCGATCCCATTCCCTATCCCGACGAATCGTTTGATGCAGTCGTCTGTTGCCAGGTGCTGGAGCACTTTAGCCACTCGCATTTACCGGCGATGAAGGAAATCCGGCGAGTGCTCCGGCCAGGCGGCATTGTGGAGGTCGATGTGCCGAATGCCGCAAGCTTTCGGAATCGCAGCCGGATGTTGCGCGGAAAACATATTACCTATGACTACGAAGAGCATTACCTGCATGCTGCGCCTATTCTCTATAAGGGGATGTCATTTTTCCCACGCCGGCACAACCGTGAGTTTACGAAGTCAGATCTTGAAATCTTGTTGCGGGCTTCCGGGTATCGCGAGATAGACGTGCAGTTCCTCAAGTCCAGGCGGTACCGGGAAGGGTGGGGGCGGTTGCAATCCGTCGGGACCGCCATAAAGGATCTGGTGCCCTCTTTACGAAAATCGCTCATCGCGTTTGCGGTGAAGTGATGGGGGTGACGTGGAGCGAAGTTCAGACTCAATCCAGATCAGTTGCAGGTTGGACCGCTGCTGCGCTGGGGTTCAGCCTTCCGATTTCTACCAGCCTCGATGGGGTGTTATTGGTGTTGACGGTGGTTGCCTGGACGATCAGCGGCGCCTTCAGCGAGTTGCCCAAGATTGTTCGGGACAACCGGCTTGCGCTGCTACTGCCGGGCGTGTTTGTACTGATTGCTTTCGGGATGGTTCACGGGCCTGCGCCGTTCGGCGAACGAGTCAGATCCCTCTGGAAATACGATGACTTGTTGCTTCCGCTGGTGTTGATCCCCCTCTTTCTCGATTCGCACGTGCGTGAGCGAGGTCTTTGGGCGTTCGGTCTTGCGATGGGCCTCACCCTGGTGATCTCGCTGGGTCTGGCTGCCGGATGGATTCCAAAAAGTTCCTTGTTTCACGGCGCGCAGGCCAATGCGACGGTCTTTAAACAGCAGATTACACACAATATTCTGATGGCGTTCGCCGCGTTGCTCTTTGCGGAGGTCGGACGCCGGGCGAGCGTTCCGTGGCAACGGTACGGGTTGGCTGTGTTGGCGATCGGTGCGGTCATCGATGTCTTTATGCTGGTACAGGGACGAACGGGACAGCTCGTCCTGTGCGCGCTGATTATCCTGTGGTCTATCCGCTCCTTCGGGTTGCGCGGTCTGGCAGTGGGCGCGACGGCGGTCACGATCCTGATCGTCCTTTCCTATGCCGCGTCTCCCGTGTTCCAGAAGCGTGTGGAGAAGACAATGAAGGAATTGGAGAAGGCGCAGGTCGAAACGGTCGCGCCGGTCGGCTCTTCCGTCGGGCTTCGCGTGGAATGGTATCGGCGCACGGCGCAGTTGATCGCAGCCCATCCTGTCACGGGGGTGGGAACAGGCAGCTTTGCTCTCGCCTATGCCGAACTGGCCTCTGAGCCCATGGCGGTCAAGCCGGCCCACCCGCATAATCAATATCTTCTCACTGTTGCGGAATTGGGTGCCGTCGGAGCCGTGCTTCTGCCGGGATTATTTGGGATTCTTTGGTGGAAGTTTCGATCGGCTGATGCGCATCTGGATGCAGTGCTGGGCCAGGGAGCCGTGATTGCGTTGGCCCTCGGCTGCGTCTTCAACTCGTCGTTGATCGATCACACCGAGGGACTCTTTTGGGGCTGGATGGCCAGCGCCGCGCTGGCAGCAACGAGCGACGGAGTCGGGGGGCGGGTGTGTTGAAACTTTCCGCCTATATCATCGCCTACAACGAGGCCGAGCGGATCGCCGATGCGGTCAATAGTGTCTTATGGGCGGACGAGATCGTGGTAGCCGATTCCCATAGCACTGATGGGACTGATCGGATTGCAGCTGATCTAGGGGCTCGAGTCGTCCAGATTCCGTTCCAAGGATTCGGCCATCTTCGTAATCGGGCAGTCGAAGCCTGCACGCATGAGTGGGTGTTGAGCATCGATACGGACGAGCAGTGTACGCCGGAGGTTAGGGACGAAGTGCTTGCGCTTCTCGCCGGGAATCCGGCGCATGACGCCTACCTGGTGCCGAGGCGGAACTATTTTATGGGAGGATGGGTCACTCATTCCGGGTGGTATCCCAATTTCAGACAACCGCAACTGTTTCGCAAAGGTGCCATGACCTATATGGAGCTGCCCGTGCATGAAGGCTATGATTTGCTGACGCCGAAACCGGTCGGTCAGCTGCAGCATGCGATCTGGCAGATTCCGTTTCGAAACTTTGAGGAAGTCGTCAAGAAGGCCAACCGCTATTCCACGCTTGGAGCGCAGAAACTCGACAATAGGCGTGTATCGATGGGGATGGCGTTGTTGCACGGGATCTGGTCGTTTCTGAAGCACTATGTGGCCAAACGAGGGTTCCTTGACGGCTGGGCCGGGTTCGTCATCGCGTTCGGCAATTTCGAGGGGACGTTTTACCGCTACGCGAAGCGATTTGAACAACAGGAACAGTGGACGTTTCCCAAACAGTCCCCTTTGAGGCGGCCGGATCGCGCCTGATCGGAATGAAGACTGCGGTGATCGTGACGACGTACAATCGACCCGATGCCCTTGCGGCAGTGCTGGAAGGCTTTTGCCGTCAAACCGATCGGGACTTTGCACTGACCGTTGCGGATGACGGATCCACGGAGAAGACTGCCGAGGTTGTCCGTTCGTTCGAGGAGCGCAACGAGATACCGGTAGCTCATGTGTGGCAGGAGGATCGCGGGTTTCGGGCCGCGGCCATACGCAATCGGGCGGTGGCGTCGACAGATGCCGATTATATTATTTTCACCGACGGTGACTGTGTGCCCTCCCGCGACTTCGTCAAGGCCCATAAAACGCTGGCGGAACCCGGTTATTTTCTCGGCGCCAACCGTGTCTTGCTTGGGGAGTCATTTACGAACCGCGTGTTGCATGAGCGGCTTCCGATTCACGCCTGGCATTGGTTGGATTGGGCTGGAGCATGGCTGAGGCGCGATGTGAATCGCCTCCTGCCGTTGATGGCGCTCCCAAACGGATCCTTCCGCAAACGGTCGCCGGACCGCTGGGAAGGCATCAAGACGTGCAATCTCTCCGCATGGCGGACCGACCTCGTGCAGGTCAATGGCCTTGATGAATCGTATGAAGGCTGGGGGCTGGAGGATTCCGATCTGGTCATCCGGCTCCTCCATGCCGGGGTGAAACACAAGAGCGCGCGATATGCCGCCCCGGTCTTTCATCTGTGGCATCGGGAACAGGACCGCCGCGCTCTTCCTGAGAACCAAAAACGTCTGGATGAGCTGGTGCAGTCTTCAACCGTCAGGGCCGCCGTGGGGCTGGATCGGTACGGGCAGGTGCCATCATAGAGGTCCATTGAACAGGAATCAGGCTTGTCGAGTTGTGTGATACGACGGCGGGATGGTCTGAATGGCTGTATCAATAAAGCGGACGGTCGCCAGCGCACTGATCATCTGCACGAGGCGGATCGGAGACGTGTTGTTGGCAACGCCGGTCGTGCGGTCGATCAAGGCTGCATATCCGGATGCTGCCGTCGATATGCTGGTGTTCGAAGGAACGCAAGACGTGATTGCCGCGAATCCCGACATCCGTCGAATCTGGACGCTCGCCGAACGTGCAACAACCGGGGCTCAGTTGAGGATGATTCGCTCGCTCTGGCGACAATACGATATAGCACTGTCCGTTTTAGGCGGTGATCGTCCTATTCTGTATGCCTGTGTGGCCGGGCGATACCGAATCGGGACGTTGGGTACATACAATAACTCCTGGTGGAAGCGGAAGCTGCTGAACGTATGGGTGCCGTTCGATCGGGTGGGGACTCATACCGTGGCGATGAATCTTCGCCTGCTCGAACCGTTGGGGATTGAGCCCCGCGCGACACCGGTTGTTGGATGGACGCGTGCGGATGAAGAGGCCGCCGAACGATTGTTCATGGGCGCAGGCAGTGGTCAGCGGTACGCCGTGTTGCACGTATCGCCGAAATTTGCCTATAAGATGTGGACCGCGGCAGGATGGGCCGGGCTCGGACGGTGGCTGACGGACCAAGGGCTGACGGTGGTGGTGACAGGCGGAGACGAACCGGCGGAACGGACCTCTTGTGAGGATGTCACCCGGCGATTGCCGGAGGGATCGGTTAATCTTGCGGGTCAACTGGGGCTTCCGGCGCTTGGCTACCTTTTAAGCCGCGCGGCGCTCTATGTGGGGACGGACACGGCGGTCAGCCATATGGCGGCAGCGGTTGGCACTCCGACCGTCGTACTGTTTGGGCCTTCAAATCCGGTCAAGTGGGGGCCATGGCCGAAGGACTTTCCTCCGGACAGCAGCAGCCCTTGGAAAACCAAGGGATCTCAGCGGCAGGGCAATGTCTGGCTGCTTCAGGGAGAAGGAGATTGTGTCCCCTGTCTCGCCGAAGGCTGCGGACGTCATGTCACCAGTGTGAGCGACTGCTTGCAGAACTTGCCGGTCGACCGTGTGATCCAAGCCGCTGAACAGATGCTGGTGATTCGAGAAGATCGAAGGGACCTGACGGCTGTCCGGTGAGGCCG
>JAYWIP010000033.1:0-13587 GCA_039794465.1 Nitrospira sp. | reverse complement strand
TGCGGGACACGCTGCCCAAACGCTACTGGATCACCTTCAACGACCTGCTGGTCCCCTATGGCCAGAATCTCTGCCAGCCTGTATCGCCCTTCTGCAGTACATGCAAGCTGACGTCATACTGTGATCGGGTGGGAGTGAAGAAATCACGATAGCGGAGCTGTCTCGTCTTTCTTGTCTATCTGTTGTCTATCGGGTCTAACGGGTCTGCAACCAGGATCATTGCAAGACAAGACAGACCAAAGTGACGAGACAGACGAGATAGACCGCTCAGATGAAGAGTTTCGTTTCCGCTTCTTCCGTGAGTTTGAGAATAGCGGGCAACCCCATGACTTCATCCACGCGCGATTCAACTGCCTCGCCCTCGACGCCCATGTATTCCAGACCGGCGCTGCACGCGATCAGCCTGAATTTGCCGACGTGTTTCGCGTCTTGAAACATCTCTGAAATCTTCGGGACGTTCTTGTCTTTCAATAAACGGGCGACTTCCTCGGCGGACCCGGCGTATTCCGGGGGAAAGTCGAGCTGGTCGATCTTGCCCTCCGCCAATTTCTTGATGGTCCAGAACAGCAACACCACGATGACGTCTTTGCCCATCGCCGCCGCAGTCATGCCGATCGTCGCCACTTGATGCAACTTATCGTAGGTGGCGTTATGGGCGAAAATGACGAACTTGGAAGGCTGCGGCATAGCGTTTATGGTGTCTTCACGCGTGTCTTGACACTGTTGATATAGTCGGCGATCGCGGCATCCACTTCGCCCTGTGTCATAGGGCGATCGTGGGTTTCGCTTTCATCGAGGAGATACTGATCGCGGTCTTTCTCCTGCCGAACGACGACGGAATTTTCCGGTGTCACGTCGATCAGCATGAACCATTCTTTCGTTCCCAGCGAGATGACCACCTGTTTGCCGAGCCCTTTCTTGGTGATCTCGATCTCAAGTGCCTCACCGGATGCAGGAGGGTCGCCCGCTTGGATGGAGGGAATGGCGGAGAGCGTCGCAATCATCAGGAGCCCCGCGACCATTGCATTTCGCGTGAACAGATCCATGGCCAGGCTCCATGAGGGGGCATTATAGCCACCGTGGGCGACCGCGTAAACACCCAGCCATGATACGGACTTGAGCGTCCCTCTCCTTGAGGGGTGCCGGAGCACGTGTTAGGATGCCCGCTCGATGGATTGGCTCCTTTCAACGGTTCAACAATATGTGTCAGCCGAAACGCTGGTGGCCCTCACCGTCCTGTCGATTGTGTTTTTCGTCGGGTCATTGATCGCGATTCCATTTATCCTGGTCAGGTTACCGACAGACTTCTTCGACATCCGCGTTCCGCGTCCCTGGATGGAGGATCACCACCCGGTGCTCCGGGTGCTCGGCCATCTCGTCAAGAACGTCGTAGGTACGATTTTCCTCTTCGCCGGCTTTCTCATGCTGTTTCTCCCGGGGCAGGGCATCTTGACCATGTTGATCGGCATTTCCATGCTGGATTTTCCAGGCAAACGCAAGCTCGAAGCCAAACTCATCGGACAACCGGCGGTCTTGAACACCATCAACGGCATGCGCGAAAAATTCGGCAAGCCTCCGTTGATCATCGCCCCGGACCCCTAACGCCGATGACCTCGCCAACCGACAGACGCCCCACGCTCTATCTGATCGACGGCAGCGCGTATATCTATCGTGCCTTCTTCGCCCTCCCCCCGCTGAACAATTCCAAAGGTCTCCAGACCAACGCGGTGTACGGCTTCACCACCATGCTGCTGAAGATCATCCGTGAGCGGCAACCGGATGGCTTGGCCGTGGCCTTCGATGAAAAGGGGCCGACGCTCCGGCATGAAGAGTTCAAAGAGTACAAGGCCCAGCGTCCACCCATGCCCGACGGCATGAAAGCGCAGATCCCCTACATCCACCGCGTCGTCGAGGCCCTGGCGATCCCCGGACTACGACAGGCCGGCTACGAAGCGGACGACCTGATCGGCACCCTCGCGCGCAAGGCTGAACAGGCCGGCTACGACGTCGTCATCGTCACCGGCGACAAAGATATGTTCCAACTCCTCACCCCGCACGTCCGGATCTACGATCCCGTCAAAGACAAGTGGTTCGGTGAAGCGGAATGTATCGAGCGGTTCGGCGTCGAGCCGGGACGTGTGGTGGAAATCATGGGACTGATGGGCGACGCCACAGACAACATTCCCGGCGTTAAAGGCATCGGTGAAAAGACCGCGATGAAGTTGATCGCCCAGTTCGGAACGATTGAGACACTGTTAAGCCGGCTCGACGAAGTGACGCCGGCCCGCACCAAGACCCTGTTGACCGAGCAGGCCGACAATGCGCGATTAAGCCGGAGACTGGCCACGATCGAGACTGAAAGTCCCGTGGCATTCGACCAAGAAGCGCTCCACATCAAACCGCCGCACATGGACCAACTCAGCACGCTGCTCCGCGAATTGGAATTCACCTCGCTGCTCAAATCATTGCAGGCTTCGAACGAGCTGCCGGAGCGGGAGCAGGCTGCGGCCGAGAGGATCGAGAGCGAGCAGGCGGCGCATGCGTTTGTGGAATCGTTGCCGAAGGGGGCCACGCTGGCCGTGCGATGCCTGCTTGCCGGAGGAACCGGCGTACAAGCGGAGGTCCAGGGAATTGCGCTTTCGACCGGAGACAAGACCGCCTACATCCCGCTCGATGTGCATGACTACATGAGATCGATCACATCGCTGTTGCACGAGGCAACCAGAACCAAGTCCGCCCACGACCTGAAGGCTACCCTGCTGGCCTTCCACCGCATCGGCATCACACTCGCCGCCCCCTATGCCGACACGATGGTGGCTGACTATCTGCTGCACCCTAATCGCCGCGACCATCAACTCGACACGCTCGCCCTAGAGCTGCTGGACCACCGAATGGGCGCGCACGAGAAAGAAAAGACCAAGCCAACCTCGCTGTTCGACGAAACTGCCGGGTCGAGCGACGACGCGGCGGAATGCGCGTCAGTCATCGCGAAGATCACGCCGATCATGCTGGATCAACTCAAGGATCAAGGCAGTCTCAAACTGTTCCAAGAAGTCGAGATGCCGCTCGTGCCGGTGCTGGCGGAGATCGAACGGAACGGGTTCTTGCTGGATGTCGAAGGCCTCCATGCGCTGAGCAAGGAATTGGAACATGAGCTGGACAAGATGATGAGCACCATCGCCGGACTAGCGGGCGGTGAGTTCAACATCAATTCGCCCAAGCAACTGGCCACGGTCCTGTTCGACAAGTTAGGGCTCAAGCCGGGCCGCAAAACGAAGACCGGGTACTCCACGGACGAGGACACGCTCACGCAACTGGCCACACAGCATGATCTGCCCGCACAAATTCTGAGCTACCGCAGCCTGAGCAAGCTCAAATCGACCTACGTGGACGCGTTGCCCGAACTCATCCACTCAGACACGAAGCGGCTGCACACGTCGCTGAACCAGACGGTTGCCGCGACCGGCCGGCTCTCTTCGACCGATCCCAATTTGCAGAACATTCCCGTGAAAGGCGACTATGGGCTCCGTATCCGCGAGGCCTTCATCGCGCCGAGAGGCCACGAGCTGCTCTGCGCCGACTACAGCCAGATCGAGCCGCGCATCCTGGCGCATCTCTCGCAGGACCCGCGTTTGCTCGCCGTCTTTGCGAAGGGCGAGGATATCCACATGGCAACGGCCATGGAGATCTTCAGCCTGCCCTCCAGCCAGATCACCCGTGACATGCGGCGCGTCGCCAAGACCGTGGTCTTCGGCATCGTCTATGGGATCAGCCCGTTCGGCTTGTCGCAAAACATCGGCGTCTCGCAGGCCGAGGCCAAGAAGTACATCGACACCTTCTTCGAAAAGTTTGCTGCCGTGCGGGCGCTCATGGACCGGAACATTGCCGAGGGGAAAGAGAAGGGCTACACGACGACCATCCTGGGCCGCCGCCGGCCCATTCCAGAACTGCAAAGCGGCGACCCGGTACAGCGCGGCTTCGGCGAGCGCATGGCGGTGAACAGTCCCATCCAAGGCTCAGCGGCGGACTTAATCAAAGTGGCGATGATCAACGTACACCGCGTCCTGCACCATGAACTGCCGCATGTGAAGATGATTCTCCAAGTCCACGACGAATTGATCTTCGAAGTGCCGGATCACGATCTGGAAGAAGCGAAGCGGCTGGTGAAACACGAAATGGAAGCAGTGGGACAGCAACTCGGCCTATCGGTTCCGTTAAAGGTCGATCTCGGCGTCGGCAAAAACTGGCGCGTGGCGCATCCGTAGTTCACAACAAAGCGGGGTACAACATGGTCACCGTACGCATTTCCCTGGCATGGTTGATCGCAGGCGTCAGTTTCAGCGCATTAGGGGTCCTGCTTCTGATGGCGCAGCCGTTCGCGGCGAAGGCCCAAGAGCCGAAGCGGTTTCAGTACAAAATCGTTGAGGTCCTTCCCGACACCCAAAATATGCAAACCAGGCTGAACGAGTTCGGTGCAAACGGATGGGAACTGGTGGCGGTCTCAATGGGAAACATGACGGAGCCAAGGCTGATCTTTAAGAAATGAGCCCGCCGTTGATGAAGCACGAGATTAAAGCGGTCGGAAAACAGCTAGGCCTGTCGGTTCCCTTGAAGGTCGATCTCGGCGTCGGCAGAAACTGGCGGGTAGCGCATCCGTAATTTACAACAAAGCGAGGCAGGACATGCTGGACATACGCACCTCCACGCATGATTGATAGCAGACGCTGGCTGAAAACCGATCGTCGCTGACTCTTAATCAGCGGGCCATCGTTTGTTCCCATTTTTGCCTGCCTCCGTACGACAGTTTATAATCGTCTACAAAACCGTCCGCGCATCTTCCATCAATGGACCTCAGAGGTACGCATACGTGGAACAGATTGATCTGAAGTGTTGGGAGGACTTTGAGGATCGCATCTCTTCCCTTTTCATCGAAAAGGAGAAACTCAAGACATTAAAGAAACCACTCTACGTTTCCACGCCCCTTTTCCGCGGCCAAGCAAACGCATCCTGGGAGCTAGAAACCACATTAGATCGAGTAGCTAAGCGCGACTTCGGAGTAGAGGAATACTTTAAAGCCCTCCGAGCAGTTCGACCTGCTGTCAATTCGATTACAGGGAAAGAGTGGGACATACCGATCCAGTTTGATGGGGAGAGACCTGTCCCCCAAGGCTATGAATTCATGGTTTACCTCAGACACCACGGATTTCCCTCCCCACCTCTCGATTGGACACGTTCGCCTTACGTTGCAGCCTACTTTGCCTTTCGTTCACACGAGCTTCAAAACGAGGGTAAAGTGGCCGTTTATTCTTATGTAGAGTATCTCGGCGAAGCGAAGGCCTGGACATCAGGTCTCCCTAGCATTCATGGATTAGGCCCATACGTAGAGAGTCATAAACGGCACTATGCGCAACAGTGCGAATATACGATTTGCACGAAGAAGACCGATGGGCAGCCCGTCTACACCACCCATAAAGGTGCGATTGCGACGAATGAGAGTGGCCAGGATGAGATGATCAAGTACGTTCTCCCCGCAAGGGAAAGAGGAACGGCCCTGAGAAAGCTGGAGCTGATGAATGTTACAGCGTTCTCTCTATTTGGGAGTGAGGAAAGCCTGATGGAGACACTGGCCTATCAAGAAATCGTGAAAACCCTCCTCTGAAAATTGGGTGCCTTCAAATGGTGCCAACTTGGAACAAGAAACGATGTCGGGAGTCCTTTCTCACCATCCGGGCAGGTATTCGACACGTTCAGCACGTGAAGCCCCATGCACAGCGGATGCGATGGAGCCGAACATGACTACCCCACTTTTCTCATTTCCCCTGCAAGCAACTCGTTATTGAGCGATTGGTAGGGAACGCGGCGCTTGGCTGCGAGCGACTTCAGCCAGCGCAATACCCCGACATCGAGCCGGATGGCGATCAGCTGTCGCGGTTCCTCGCCCAAGGGCGGCCGCCCCACACGGCGCATGGAGGCCAATTGCTTATCGGACAACGGAGGGATGTCCGAATAATCAATCCGCCGCTTCGTGGTAGCGCTTTTTTTCTTTGCGGTTCGCCAGCCTCGCACTGATGACGCGGATAGTTTTTTCATGGCCATGGCTCCTGAGTGTATAGGCTATGACAAGGATGTTCCCCGCCTGTTATGAAGTGGGTCCAGGCATGACTATTGACTTACCCACCCAGCGACTCTTCACCACTCCGCCCCCAGCCGATCCACCACGATCTGGTGCACCACCGCATGTTTGCCGAGCGTGGCCACATAGACGGCCGTCTCGGCAATATCGAACGGGCTGATCCGTTCGCTCCGCTCGATGTCGTCCGGCGAGGCATCGACCAAGTCGTCCGCGACGCCGGCGGGACAGATCGCGCTCACTTTGATGTTAAACGACCGGCCTTCGTCCGCCAGCGACTTGGTCAGCGCCATGATGCCGTGTTTGGAGGCGCTGTAGGTCCCCGTTCCTGCCCAGGCCTGCACGCCGGCCACGCTCGACATGTTGATGATGAGCCCGCCGCCCTGTTTCTTCATCTGTGTGAATCCGGCCCGGCAGCAGAAGAAGGTACCGTAGAGATTCGTCTTCATCACTTCGTGAAACGAGTCGGTGGTCGTGGCGGCCAGCCGTCCGCCGCCGCCGATGCCTGCATTGTTGACGAGAATGTCGATCCGTCCGTACTTCTCGACCGACTCCTTGATCAGCCTTTCCACCTGGTGTTCGTCGGACACGTCCGTCTGAATCGCCCAGGCTTCCCCACCGTGCTTCTTGATCTGCGCGACGGTCTGCTCGCAAAGCTTCAGCCTCCTGGCCGTGACCACCACCTTCGCCCCTTCTTCGCCGAATCGCAGCGCGATGGCCTTTCCGATGCCGCTGCTGCTGCCGGTGACCACCGTGACTTTCCCTTGCAGCCGATTCATAGAGGCTTCTCCTTCCGCACGCTGCACCATCACTTCTTCCCGCACACGAATTTCCACACGGATTGTGCCATAGTCTCCCGTGGAATGGGTGCCCAGTGTGACTCACCTGACTTCTTGTAGATCGATTGACCGGTCCCCATATTTCCAGCAAACCGCTCAATGGCCACCAGGCGAAAGCGTTTATTCACGCAGTCGTGTTCCTCCTGGGCCAGAGTAGAAAGGAAGGTACTGAACCCTCTGGTCTGGGCCGTCTTGAGATCATCCAACACCCGGACGCTGACGACCTCACCATTCCGGCTGATCGTCTCGGAATCGACATAGACCTTCGCCTTGTCGTTCCGATCGACGAGAAGCCATTCAGCGCACAGTGGTGCCGCACTCCATAGCTGCAGCAGCGTGAGGGCAAGGAGAATGCTGGAAGATCCCTGGAAGCGGGCACGAGCAGAGGACATGCCCCACCATACCTCACGCATGTCGAGAGGACAAGAACAGGTGTCGGGAGTCTTTTCCCCCCTTCCACTGCAGGTGCTGTTTTAGCGCCGGGGGAACGAAGTCCCGTTATCTTTGGCTTGACGATCGCTTCGGACACACGCCATACTCAGCCGCTCATGAAAATCCTTCGCATCATCCTTCTGGCAATCCTTGTCCTTCCCGCTGGGCCGGGAGCCGCGTTTTCACCGCCGAGCCAAAAAGACCTGCAGACGCTCCAAGCACAGGCAGGCCAAGGGGACACGGAGGCGCAGGTGAGGCTCGGGGACCTGTACGCCAAGGGACGGGGAGTACCGCAGGACCATGCCCAGGCGCGAGTGTGGTATGAGAAAGCCGCCTCACAGGGGCACCCGATTGGGCAGAACAACCTGGCGGAACTCTATTTCGCAGGACTGGGGGGACCGCAAGACTATGTCCGGGCGTATATGTGGGTGAGCCTTGCGGCCTCACATATGCAGGGTGAGGAAAAGAAGCAAGCGGAAGAGAATCTCGACGATGTCGCCAAACGCATGACGCCCGCGCAGGTCATTGAAGCCAAGCGGCTCTCGCAACAATGTCGGACCAACAAGTTCAAGGGCTGCTGACAGCCCTTTGAATGCCCCCGCCCTCGCCGGACATCCGTCCCTTGGTGGCCCCTCTATCCGATCTGTACCAGAGCCAGCGATCAGCCGGTTGCAGCGCCCAGGAAACCTTGCGAGAATTTGGTTCGATGAAACAGGTCTTCGTGTCTCAACACTTGTTCGAAGTCGAGATGCGTAAGGAGCGCCTGGAGCAGGCCGGTATTCCTTGTACGATCAAGAATCAACGTTCCTCCGGCCTGGCCGGAGAGATTCCCTTTACCGAGATTTTCCCGGAGCTCTGGGTGATCCGAAACGAGGATTACGATCGGGCACGACGAGTCCTTGAAGAAGGTCTGGTGTTACTGGCATCGAACCACGACACGTGGACCTGCGCTGGCTGCGGCGAGCGTCATGAGGCTCAATTTGCCGCCTGTTGGAAATGCGGACAGGAGCAGCCGTTCCCGCGCTAATCAGCCGCTGTATCCGGGGGCACGCATAAGGGGGAGCACACCGGTCAGTAGAGCGGCTCTTGCGGCCCCCATCGCAACCCGGCCAAATCCGGATCTTCTCCCTCGTGCGTGACAGGCCGCGCATCTTTTTCCGCCTTGCGCATGGCACGCTTCGCGTCTTTTTCCTTGCGAACGTTCTGCAAGGCCTTCTCGCGATCTCGCTTCGCTGACGTTGTTTTGCCTCCGCGTCCGATAAGTCCCTCCTTCAGCTGGCACTCTCAGCCGGTCAACCGCCGGGCGACGGTTGTGATCGATTATTCGGTCGCTCCCCGGCGCCGTACCCCGCGCGCGCCGGCCTGCGAACCTTCTTCCGACACCGCACCTTTCATACGGGAACGCGTTCCTTGTCCAAGCCCCCGGCTTGCCATGGACGACACCGCCTGCCGGATTGAATCAATGGAAGCCGACTCCTCATTCTCTTGAGGTCCGGACAGCCCCAGCACCTCCCACCGAATTTTCAGTTTCCGCGCAGGATTGCGTTTTCGCTTCTTTGACTGCATGCTTCTAATAAACGTCGTCTTATTCATGGCCATCCTCCTCAGGTGACTCACGTGAGACACCTGCACCGCCGATGCGCCCACGACCTACCCCGGAGCATCTTCTGCAGATGCCGGTGACGCTCGCACCGGGAACACGGTGCGGTTTTGAGATCACGCCGACACGCCGGAAATACGAAAGCGATTCGCGCGAGAACAGTGCCAGGGGGGAAGCGCGAGACGAGCCAGTAGTTCGTAGCGTGTAACACAGTATCACGCCCCAGACTCAGAGTCCAATCGTTCGCGCCGGCTCATGTCTGATCTGAGCAGGTCCCATCCTTTCCCGCTCCGTACACACCGTGAAGACGTCATCTCACCCCCCCTTGACAGCCTCCTTCTCGATATGTAACATTTTGTGGCATGACGGCAGGACAATTCAAACAGACCAGGCAGCGGCTCGGATACACGCAGGGGAAGCTCGCGGAAACCCTGCAACTCAGCCGTATGACGATCAGCCGCTATGAGGCCGGTACCTGGGAGGTTCCGTTGGCGGTCGAGATGGCGCTGGATCGTCTTGGCGCCGCCCGGCTCCCCATGCTGGGGTTGGTGGCAGCCGGTTCGCCGATCGAGCCGATTCCGCAAACGGACGCAGTCGATCTCCTCCCGCCCCTCGACAAGGGTGGAGAGACCTTCGCGCTGCGCGTGAAGGGCGAGTCGATGAAGGATGACGGCATCCTTCCCGGCGATTTGGTGGTGGTCCGGAAGCAGGGCACGGCGCGCAATGGGCAAACCGTTGTGGCACTTGTGAATAACGAGGCGACGATCAAGAAATATTACCGAACAGAGGGGCACGTTGAGCTTCATCCTGCCAATACGGCCATGCAGCCGATTGTCGTCTCGCCCGATGACGACTTGCGTATTCAGGGTATCGTGACGGCAGTCATTCGCCATGTCGAATCGTGAGGGAGATGATGGCACCCGTGACACAACCGCACCTCGCCTTTCCCGTCAAGACTCAACAAAGAACCACAACCGCCCGCAGGTCGCGCGACGTACTGGCCATGCTCCGGCACAGCACCCTTCCGGGTGCGCCGCCCACAGGACTCATCGTCCTGTCCGGCCATACCGCAGTCTATCGGCTGGGGCTATGCGCCGCAGCAGATCGCGCGCTGGCTGGCGAGACGGTACTGTATTTGGCCGGAGCCAACATCTTCGATCCGTTCCTGATCGGACGGCTGGCCCGTGCAAACCGCGGGGCACCAAGCTCTGTGCTGCAGCGGATTCACGTGTCTCGGGCCTTCACCTGCCACCAGATGGCCCTGCTGGTAACGGATTGCCTTGCCTCGGCCATCGAACGCTATGGAGCGCGATGGGTGATCCTCTCCGGTCCCCTTGAAACGCTGTATGACGAGTCGGTGCCGGATCAGGAAGCGATGCGGCTGTTTCACACGATGCGGCTCGCGCTTCAACGCCTGGCCCGGCAGGATGTGCAGATCCTGTGCGTCAGCCCGCTGCCGGCGATGGCCTCCCACGCCCGGCACGGTTTCCTTGCCGCCCTTCGCGCACAGGCGGACCGAGCCATCGATGTGCGCGAAACAGACGACGGGATATGGCTCCACGAACAGGAAACGGCCGGCTCACAATGCTGGACCATTCCACGTACTGTCTGGAACCGGTTGTAGCGATGGGACGCACGCTGGCCACATTCACACAATTGGTTCAACTGGAAATCGACTCGTGGCGGCGGTACCGGAGGGCGTTGCGCCGGGAAGATCAGCAGGCGCTCGATGCCCTGTTCGCCGCCGCCCGCCATCATGCGCCGGCCGGCGCCTACCTCGCGCGCGACACACCGTTCGAGGCGATGCTGCTCTCGATGTTGATCGAGCAACACAAACACGCCATGGCACTGCAGCAGAAAGTCACAAGCCTTGAAACCCGCCTCCGCCACGATTCAGATCCGGGGATGGCTTCTTGATGTCTATCCGGCGTACGACGGCATGGTTGTCTGGCTCCTCGGCGAAGACGGGCGCCGTCTTCATGCCGTCGATCCATTCACACCAACCTTCTATCTGGCCGCGCCGCCGGCCCTCCTCGATCACGCGCTCCGCCTGCTTCAGCGCAGCGCCTGGCGCATCGGCACGCGCCGTGTCGAACGATATGAACTCGGCGCGCTCCACCCGACAACCGTGCTGGAAATCACCGTCCACGCTCCGGCACAGTTTTCACAGGTTACCCGCCGGCTGATTCAGGCCTGTCCCGGCGCACAATTTTTCCATGTCGATGTCTCGCTGCCGCAGCGGTACTTTTATGACCGCCGGCTCTTTCCCTCGGCCCGCTGTGAAATCGAGCTGACGGCCGACGGGCTGGTTCGCGCGGTCCAGGCGTTGGACTCGCCGTGGGACACCGACTATACGATGCCTCCGTTCACGATCATGGAGCTCTCACCGGACGGCGCTTCGCCCAACCCCAATCACGGCGGATGCGGCGCCCTCGTCGTCCGGATCGACGGAGAAGAACGTGTGCTGGAAGGTGACGGCGCCGCGCTGATCCGCCGGCTCGGCACCTTGCTGGCTCGCCATAATCCCGACATCCTGCTCACGGATTGGGGCGATTCGTATCTCTTGCCGCGTCTGATGGCCATGGCAGAACGGCTGCGTGTGCCGCTCCCGTTGAATCGAGACGAACTGCGGCCGGTGGGCACCAGAAAACCACACTCCTATTTTTCCTACGGACGCGTCGTGTCTCACGCAGGAGCCCGCACCTTGTCGGGCCGACTGCATCTCGATCGCCATAATTCCTTTGCCTTGGCCGAGACCGGGCTCGCCGGACTAATCGAGCAAGCCCGGGTCGCCAAGGTCGATCTGCAACAGATGGCCCGTACCACGACAGGCACAGGCATCACATCAATGCAGTTGGAGACCGCCTGCCGCGACGGCATCCTGATCCCCTACCGGAAACAGGAGCCGGAAGCGTTCAGATCGGCCTTCGACTTGCTCCAGACCGACCAGGGCGGGTTGGTCTTTGCGCCGATCGTCGGCTATCACGAGCAGGTCGGCGAACTCGACTTTTCCTCCATGTACCCCTCCATCATGACACGCTTCAATATCTCGCCCGAAACAGTGAATTGCCGCTGTTGCCGCCAAGATCCGGCGGCTCGGGTACCGGAACTCAGTCATCACACGTGCCGCCGCAACACAGGATTGGTACCGCGTACGCTGGCCCCGTTGCTCGACAAACGCGCGCGATATAAACGGCTCCTGGCGGCAGCCACGAATCCTCTCGCGCGGGCCGTGCTGGATCAGCGGCAAACGGCGCTCAAATGGTTGCTCGTCGTCTCATTCGGATATCTGGGATATAAGAACGCCCGGTTCGGCCGGATTGAAGCCCACGAGTCAGTGACCGCCTACAGCCGCGATATCCTGCTGCAGGCGAAGGACACCGCCGAGCGGCAAGGCTATCGGCTGCTGCATGCCATCGTCGATTCACTCTGGCTCTATAAACCCGACGCGGGACGAGAGGACTACGACAACCTCGCCCGGATGATTACGGAACAGACGGGGCTGCCGATCAATGTGGAAGGCATCTATCGCTGGATCGGGTTTCTGCCGTCACGCGTCAATCCGCGCATGCCGGTGCCGAATCAGTTTGTCGGCCTCTTCGAACAGGGAACCATGAAAATCCGCGGCATCGAACTCCGACGCAGCGATGCGCCGTTGCTCGTCAAGCGGGCTCAGGCGGAGATGCTGCGCTGTCTGAGCAATGCGCGGACGCTGGCCGAACTCCGGAATCACATTCCAGAGGCGGTGAAGGCCATCCGCACCTATCGGCGCCATCTCCACGATAGACACGCCACCGTCGAGGAGTTAGCCATCACCAAGTCGCTTTCACAGGCCCCGCAGACCTACCGCCACCGGACTCTGTCGATGATTGCGGCGCAGGAACTCCTCGCGCGAGGCGTCTCCCTTCAAGCCGGAGACTCGATCCAGTACATCATTACGGACACCGAGGCGGCCTATCCTCCCGACCGTGTCCGGGCAGTCGCCGGCCTTGACGGCACATGGAGTTACGACTGCGCGGCTTACGATGCTCTCTTGTGCAAAGCCGCGCTGGCGGTGCTCAGCCCGTTCGGCGTCACCTTAGCTGATTTGGGAGAATGCTGATCGGGGGGGGGTTCAACATCCTGCTACATCCGCTCCACGACGATCGCCAAACCTTCTCCACCCCCGATGCAGAGCGTCGCCAACCCCCGCTTTGCGCCTCGGGCTGCCAAGGCATGAATCAGCGTCGTCAGTAACCGCGCGCCGGTGGCACCGATGGGATGGCCCAGCGCAACCGCACCACCGTTGACGTTGACGCTTCGTGGATCAAGTCCAAGTTCCCGATTGATTGCCAGTGCGACAGAGGAGAAGGCTTCGTTAATCTCGAAGAGGTCGATATCGTTGAGCGACAGTCCGGTTTTCTTGAGCACGGCCTTGATCGCATCAATGGGGGCGAGCGTAAACCATTCGGGAGCCAGCGCCGCTCCGGCGTAGCCGAGAATCCGCGCTATCGGAGCACATCCCCGTTTCGAGGCTTCCTCTTCCGCCATGATGACCATCGCCGCCGCTCCGTCGTTGCAGGATGGCGAATTGCCCACGGTCAGGA
>JAYWIP010000032.1:0-12541 GCA_039794465.1 Nitrospira sp. | reverse complement strand
TTGATTGTAGTTGAGATGTTTGGCCGTCGGCTCTACGTTCCCCCATGGAAACCGCCTGTCAGACGTTCCTTTGGCGGCCTTTTCCCATTCGGCTTCAGTTGGGAGCC
This sequence comes from Nitrospira sp., assembly GCA_039794465.1. Lineage (GTDB taxonomy): Bacteria > Nitrospirota > Nitrospiria > Nitrospirales > Nitrospiraceae > Nitrospira_D. The sequence continues at coordinate 12,434 of JAYWIP010000032.1, read as the reverse complement.
GTTTCCCCGCCCATTTGCAGTAGGCTGCAGCATCATACCAATCAACGTTGATCACGGGCCGATCGACAAGCGAATCAGAGATGCTGTCCCCGTCCCAAAGGTTTCTCGCTGGGTTTTTGGGATTCTGCGGCACGCGATGTCCTGTGGACCGAACAAAGGCCAGATAGCGACTGTTCGTCACTTCAAACTTGTCGATTGCAAACGTGTCCACAAACACCTCATGGCGCGGATATTCATCCCGGCCCCCGTCCCGGTCTCCATCGGGCACACCCATCGGAAACGATCCGGCTGGAACCACAATCATCGGCGCTCCATCATTGGCGGCTACGAACTCAATTGGATCGTTAGCAGCCCGGTCGGCGGCAAATGAAAAGGATTGACCGACTACAAGGCCCCAGAAAGCCGAGCAACGCACAAATCGGATGAACATTGGAGCACACTCCTTCCCAATCCCTATGTGACAACTGATCCTATCATGCTACGAGGAAAGACTGCTGACGCAGATCGCGCAGTCGCACCTATTCACCCGGCACGACGACGCTTAACAGCGCACCGCCCGCCGTTGCTCGGACGGCATCATCCTCGTCGTGCAGGCTCTCTTTTAAGGTTCCGATCGCGCTCGCGCCGTCGAGCTTCGCTATCGATCGGATTGCCGCGATCCTTACCCGGGGCACGGTGTCCTGAATCAGCACGAGCGCAGCCGACCGCGCCGATGCTCGATTTAGCGCTCCGGCATGACCCAAGGCCCTCGCAACAGCAGCACGAACAGCCGGCTCTCTCGTGTTGAGGAGGGCTCGAACCTGGGCGGCTATGATTTCATATGGTTCTTCCAGCTCAAGCATGGCACCTATGACAAACGCTCTCACGGCAGCGTCACGGTCGTCGAGGGCTTTGATGAGCGCCGATCGCACCTCGGTGCCAGGCATCTTTCCGAGGCTGACCGCAGCGGCGATTCTCACTGGTGTGAGCGGATCCCTCAGAAGTCGCACCAGCACGCCAACGGATTCTTTCGAGGGTATATGGCCTAACCCAGTCGCGGCAGCTCCACGCACTGATGGTTGTTTGTGCTGGCTCGCCTCCATGAGGATCGGAAGCACATTTAAGGAACGGTTCTCAACCAATGCACGGATCGCCGACGTTCGCTCATCTGGATTGGGCGCTTGAGCGTACCGCAACAACAACTCGCACCCCTTTGAATGCTTCAGATGGCAGAGGACTTCTGCTGCCGCCACGCGCACACGCACCTCTGGATCTTTCAGGGCCGTCTCCACGAGCGGAATGACCGAGGCATCGTCGGACTTTGTGAATCCCTTGAGCACAGCTTCTTTCACCAATGCCGCTTGATCCTCCAGGGCCTGCCTGAATTTCGGCGAACTTCGCCCAAGGGCCAGCTTGGCTAGACCTTCTGCCGCGAGCGCTCTGACAAGACCAGACCCATCACTCAGCCCCTCCTCGAAGAATGGAATCGCGTCAGGACTCTGCCATTCCTTGAGAGCCGTAAAGGCTGCCCCGCGCATCTGCTCTCGCATATCCTTCGTAAGCGCGATAACAAATCCCAGTGCCAGTTCCTGAAGGAGCAACTGGTCATTCCGCTTGAGTATTGAGAACAGTGCGTCATACTCTGTCAGCGCGGCCTTAGGGTTGCCAAGCCTCACAAATGTGCGAATCTTGAGCCGACGGACGTCGAGCCCGCCGGGTGTTTTAGTGTCCAGTTTGTTCAGGACCTCAAGGGTCTTGGTGTAGTCCTTGCCGTCGTACAGCGCTTGGGCCTTCTCAAGATCAGCCGGCGTTCCGCTACATGCCGGGTCGGTGATCAGCAGAAGGGACGCGAGGGGAATCAAGGCCAAGAGAGCAGGGCGAATACACAAGGCGCGCATCCTTTACTCGTCACGGTTCTGAATGGCCATACTCGGTCGTTTTCTGTATCCAGGCGGTTCTTCGAAGTACATGGGTGGCTGTGGTGAGATATGCACCCGCTCATACTCAAATGACCAATCCCGGTCCTGACTGGCTAATTTCAAGACAATACCCGTCTCCACGTCGACCCATTCGTAGAATCGTTCGAGAGATCCGGAACGTTCTGTTTGCACGTCAAACAACCGTGTGGATCGATTTGCTATCACAGCAGCACCAAGAGCCGTCCGACCTGTTTCTCCGGCTAATTCAGGACGGATCGGAAGAACATCGTCACTCAACGGCATGATGAGCAACTCTTTCCGTTGTGGAAGGACAGACCACACTTCCGCTAGATCGGGCCTGATGATTTGAATCGCGACGAAACCGAGCTCGGTCCGAATGGCAGACGTATACTCCAGCCTGAGCCGTTTGCCTTTGGCAAACACGTGTACCCGCAGTTGTCTCCCATTCACTCGTTTCTTGAGGGTGCCGGAAAATTCGGGCTCTCCGGTGAGGCTGTCGTTGGCTGATGAAGCGGAGATCGGCGCACAGACCGCGCCAGCCGAGACAGAAATGCACAATGCCAAGCTGCAGGTTGTTCTCGCAGCCAAGAGCATCATCGGGCGTCAATGCTGATGTTCGAGCAGTGGGTGGATATCGACGGAATATCCCAACGATTCAAGGCCAAAGCGGGGGTTGTCTATCACCTTATAGGCCGTTCGACTTCCCTTAGGAGCCGGCACTGAGAGCTGCTCAACGTGCTTTCCATCCGGCCGTACCACGACGAACTTCGTCACTCCGTGGCCCGTTTGAGGGTGCCATACGACTAACTGATACGTACCGGGCGGGATCTGGTCGATGGTGAATTTCCCGTCAGCGTCGGTCAGGGCATAATAAGGATTGTTGACGGCCATCGCCCAACTTTCCATAAATGCGTGAAATCCACATTGCATATAAAAGGTACGCCGGCCCTTATTGAGATAAATCGGTCCAACCAGTGATTTGCCAGGAGCGTGGTTATGCATCGCATGGAGATCTCCCCGCCGATGCTGATGGTTCATGATGAGAGGCGTGTTGAACAGCACACGGGCTCCCGCTTCCGGTGATGTTTCATAGCCTTGAATATCGTGCATGACGGGATCCATATTGATCACTTCAACGGCGTGCCCGTTCCGGACGACCGTCATGAATGGCTGGAACTTGCAATCGCGTGCCTCGATCAGCGGAACCGACACATCAAACGGCTTCCCGGCTTCAACCCCTTCCAGGAGGACAATGGCATCCTTCAGTCCTCCCTGGCGACCTACGACAAAGTCATGAAGCAGGCGCCACCCACGACCGTTGGAGATTCGACCGCAATATGCGGGATCGGGGAAGGTAATAAGATTGAAGCCCTTCGGTTCAGGCACCGGACCATCAAGGGTAATCGTGCCGTCGATGGTTCCGCCATGCTGGACCTCCACGATATCATAGGCGTGAACAGGCACAGCTCCCAGCCACAGTGCCAATACTCCGATGCCCAGAACGATTGACCTGCTCAATTGTTTTCCCCCTAGCGGGCTATTCAGTGTCCCTGCCTCTGGATCATCGGTTCGATTTCCTTTTTCGTTTCGTCAGATACGTTATACCGATTGTAGGCGTGATCGAGTACCTCGTTGGCGTAGAGTCGCCCGATCGGGGCGGCAACCACCAATTGAGTCTCTACCGTCCCTTTTGGCACGATGGTCACAGTCTGTTCAATTGTACTCCGGACATAGGGATGCCACAGAACCAGTTTATAGGTCCCCGGCGGCACATCTGCGAGGCTAAAACGTCCATCCTCGTCGGTCTTGGCATAGTATGGATTGGTGACCGCAACTCCCCAACTCTCCATGTAGGCATGAAATCCACACTGCATGACAAACACCCGTCGGCCCTTGCTCAGGTTGACCAATTGTTTCATCGGCGCCCCGGCCATGTGCTTGTGATACATCCCGGCGTCACTGCGGTCTTTCAGGTTGCGCGGATGAGCCGGATTCATCGGCAAAGGCACGTTGAACAATACACGAGGGCCCAGGTGCGAGGTTTCGTAAGCCTGAATGTCGTGCATGACCGGGTCCATGTTGACCACGGTCACTGGTTGACTGTCGCGCACAATGGTTGTGAACGGAGCGAAGAGACAATCTTTGGCCTCAATTTGCCGCCCACCCTCATCTTCGAAGGGCTTTCCTTTTTCAACATTTTCAAGATAGACCACAACATCCCGAAATTCACCCTTCGGTCCAACGTTGAATGGTTGCAGGATACGCCACCCTTCCCCATCCGAAATACGACCACAATAAAACGTGTCAGGAAGGGTCGTAAGGTTGTACCCCTTCGGCTTCGGCACTTGCCCATCCAGGATCACCCTGCCCCTCAAGGTGCCGCCATCAGGGACCGCCACCTCTGTATAGGCATATGCCAATGAAGAAAGACCCACCGTCGCAACTGCCGTCAAGATAAGCCGTATGACTTTCATTGGTCTGCTCCTCCTCTCAAACATCAGCAGTCGAGTCCCTATTAACCAGCATGATTATAACCAGTTCTGCGCTCGATTGCAGGATGCATGGCGGAGGATAAAAAACAGGGGAGCCGCACGTCCAGCGCGGCTCCCCCCTCTCTCCTTCGCGAGAATCCTAAACCCCTAGTTCATCGCCGTTGGAAGAACCTTGGGCTGATCCTCGATTTCCGTGTGCTTGGTACCAACGCTAGCCCCATTCAAGGGCTGAAGCCTGTTGTCCCCGTTCGGCAGTACCCTCAAGTAGCCCCATTGCCCCGACTGGGAATACGGCAACCTCTGATTACTATACACATAGTCACCAGACATCCGGTACGGTCCCCCAGCCGAAGGAATAAAGACATCGAGTACTTCCGAACCAGAGAACTCCACTACGCTGATCAGATCGGCGCCTCTCATGAAGGGTTCGATCGGCCACTCGTGCTTTTCAACACCAAACATGCCATTTTGTTCATTGTTGGCACCAATCACATGGATACGCACGGGATCACCTGCGTGTGATTCAATGATTGGCGTGGCTGGATCTTCAGGCTTGTCAACCTTGCAAGGCTGGAACATTTTGCCCAATGTACATCCCTGATCTTGTCGAAACAAATATGGCTCGGATCGGTAATTCACACCCGTTAAGCCCGCGACATTCTGCACATACGGCATGAAACTGGTGCCGATGATATTGTCCTCGTCCTGGAAGAACAAGGCGACATCTCGATAATTCGGCCTCATTTCATTGCCCGGGACTGACCGGTCCACGATCACGTCGGCCGCCCAGGCATTCTTGTTCGACAGATCGACGCCGGTCTTGGGATCACGGTACTTGGACCCCTTTGGACCGACGATGATCGCACCAAACAGTCCGTTTCTCGGATTCATCATGACATTGCCCCAATCCCACACGAGAGAAGTAGTCTCTCCGTTAAAGGGGTCGGCATAGTATGTGTAGACGCGGTCGCTGCCGGGAGCGATCGTCTGATCGCCAGGATTGTTCCCGACGTTTGCCCCCATCGAATCCTTGGGATCAAACGCGAGTCCGATGGCGGAGAATGATGCTTTACTGGCCTTCATCTTGTTCTTCAGACGAACCTTGACACAGTCCCCGATATTGACCCGAAGAGTCAGCGGCATCGGGCTTGAGGTTCCAGACACCTTTGCCACATCATCCTCCAGGGCAAAAATCTTGGCGTCTGGATTAGACAGTTGGATCTTTCGCTCAAAATCCACTTCGATGGTTTCCGGAGCTTTTGGATTAAAGGTCATGGACGGATAGTCTATCGCCACCACATTGAAACTCTTAACTGGCGCGTCGGCAGGACACACGGGCAAGGTTTTCGGAATCTCGCCTTTATTCGAGAAACCAGCCGGCAACTTTTTCAGGTCTGGCTGCTCCTTGTCATACACCCGGACGATGCCCCATCCACCTTCCGACAACTTCGACGACCGGCCGTTGAAGTGGATGAAATCGCCGGATTGATGCCGAGGCCCACCGGCTTCTGGGACCACCAAATCATACCGCTCGGCGATGCCGATATGGATGGAGTTCTTCCGGTTGGCATCCGGCGCATACCGCTCAGTCCAAAAAGAATGGCCTGACAAGGTCCAGGTCATGGTCTCATTCATGAGCGTGTGCAACAGCCTAAACACCATGGTATCACCGGTATATGCCCTTAGAAGCGGTGTGTAGGGATCTCCATGGATCTGACTGTTGAAGATTTGCGAAACATCCGGATTAGTTGCCAAGCGTTGTGCGATTGGACCAGCCCGGAAATTCAAACCACTTCCGGTTGTATGCGTACCTCCGTTCAAAAACGGCATCGGAGTCATGTAAATTTTTTCCGGCATCACAAAGGAAACGGTCTTACCCGCTTCCAAGGCAACTTCGATTGGCTGCCCTGGAGGATTCCCGGCCGTGACGATATTGACGGTGTGCGGCACCGTATCGTGCACCTGAACCATCAACTCACGGAAGCTGTTGTTCACTCCATGACCCACAGGCTCGTTGGTATGAATATCCGCGATGGGACCGCTGCGAATTTCCTTCCCTGTCGTCGGATCATGATAGGTCGACCCCACTGGCTCGGCGATAAACGTCCCAAACCCGCCGTGAGGCCAAGTCGTCGCCCCAAACGCATGGTCGTGCCAAAATACGGTTCCTACGTCCGCATCTACCCAGAAGCGTTGGCGGACAAACTCTACCGTCACGATATCCTTGGCTGGGTGATCGTTTTTTAGCCCCTTCGATAATGTGATCTGGTTCCCCTTGATAGCCTTAATACGTGCGATCTCGTTCCCTTTGACGTTATCGGCACCGATCATGATCAAGGTTCCGACATGATACTGTTGGGCGTTCTTGACCGTGAGGGTATTGGCCCCCTTCTTCACAGCCGAGGTTAACACCGTATTCATCGGAGCAGGAAGACCCTTGGGATTCTTCTTCTCCAGCATCGTAAACGGACGGACCGACTGTTCATATGAGAATCCTGTGATGACTCCGTCCGATGCCTGGTTGTCAAACTGCAGGAAGTGCCAGTGGGTATTGATCTTGGACGCCTGGAAATTCGTGTAGTCGTCGTCGTCCCACTCACTGGTCAATGTCCAATCCACACAATCGTAAATGTTGCCTCGCACGACCAATGGATACTTGAGATCGTCATTGGCACGAACCGCGGCTTCTTCTTCGTGCAGCACGTAGATCAAACCGTTCTGATCAATGACGGCCGGTTCGTTCCCTTGCGCCTTGGCGATCTTGATCGGCACCTTGATGAAATGAACATTGTAGCTCTTCCGCCCAGCATTCACCGGACAGAGGCTCCAATTCCCCTGTTCACCAGGCTTGGCCTGATCGAGACTCTCTTCGCCATTTTCGTCACGCCGGATCATCTCTAACCACGGCGCCCCAACGTGATTCGGAGAAAACATGACACGCTTCCCGAAATGCGGGGTAAGATGAGGCCACGCCACCTTCCCTGTTAGCGGCTCGAACATGATCGGGTGCCGTTTGCCCGGATGAGTCGACACGTATTTGGGGTTCTCGATCGTGCTTTCCTTTTCGCTCAGCGCACGATTGCCTTCCCATGTCCAATCCAACACCGTCGCATCATACGAGACAATCTGACCCTTCTCATCATCCTTATGGCCGGGCTTCCCGGCCGGTGGCAACTGCATCGCGACCCAATCCTTGAGCGTAATCGTCGCCGGATTACCTTTCCAGTTGCTCTTACCATTCTCGATGATCTTGAATTGCGTCCCAAACCAATCCACAGTCTGGCCGATCAGTTTGTCGGATGTGATCGGCGCCTTGATGCGACCCTTCCGATCCGGGAGTTCTCGCAGATCCGGCATCACGTCGTTCCGCATCTCACCCTGCTGAATGGTGTTATAGACACGCCAGTAGCCCCACATGCCTGAAACGTAATGATGCGCCACATGGCAGTGGAACAGGAAATCTCCGGCCAGTTGTTGACAGAGACCGGAGCCGCACTCCGTCTCCAGATCCAAGGCCTCTGATGGGCCGATGACTTCCACATCGACGCGATCGGTCTTGGCACGGATGACAGGATACTTGACGGGGCCGTTCGTCGCCGTGGCCCAGAGGTTCATGTCATCGATGGCCCTGGGACTCCGAGGCCACCTGATCGACCCACCATGGGGGTGATGGCTATGGAAGACTTCAGACCCGCCGTGAACGAGGCGGAACTTCGCCGGATCACCGAGATAGGATCGCGGGATGGTCGGTGAGGGGTCGCCGAAGGTATAGGAACTATAGCCCATCGACTCATCTTCAAATCCGAAGTATTCATGCTGTAAGTGCATGTTGTTGATCCCAAACGGTTCGCTTCGATAGTTGATCGCGCGACCGCCGGGACGATAGGTATCCGTCAACGGATCACGTTGCGGCAAGAAATCACCCTTCTTGTTGAGCGGACGGAAGGCTTCGTCACCAACTTCGTGGTAATACAGCACGAATTCACGGAAGTCAGGACCAGTCCCATTCTTGATCATGACCTGCCAGCCGCTGGTGGCCGGGGTCGCGTCTCCCGTTCCGAGCGGTTCCCAGTACGTGGAGCCTCGAGGTTCCACAACAAAGGACCCAAACATGCCCATGACGGTCAATTCGCGGTCATTGCTATAGGTATGGAACTGGCGAACCCCTTCCTGGGTATTGGGATGGATGTACCATTCCATCTCCGCCGACTTGTCCTTCGTCGCAATCGTGTCTGGGTTGGCCGTGGTCGCTGCTGCCCCGGTCGCACTCACCACCATCGCCGATCCATGGATGTGCAGGCTGACTTCCTCGCCGCCTTCCAGTTTATTGCTCAGCTTGATCTTGAGGCAATCACCTTGATTCGCACGAATGGTCAAGGGTTGAATCCACTGCGCTTGCACGCCCGGGATGACGGCTCCAGGATCGAACCCTTCCTTCTCCCGCGCTTCACGGTTCTTGGTTTCTTCCGCTCTGACCTTGTCGATATCCTCATCCAACGCATACATGTAGCCCGGATAAAAGTCGAGCCACTGATTAAGCGTGATCTCGACGTTGATCGCGGAGACATTGTATTGCTTGACTGGAGCAGTCGCTGGACACTTTCCTCCTCCGGTCATAGCGACCGGCTCCACCCTCGGATCTGACATGAGGAGCATGTCCTGTCCGCCGGCACCATATTGGTGCATCATAGACGAGGTGTTATACATGCCTGTATTGACCGCCTGCACCTGGGGATCCTTGAGCATATGATCCATGACTCGCTGGTGCTGTTGCTCGACCATCGCGGACCGCCCAGCCCTTCCGGACATCGCGTCTTCGACGATGGTCTGCCCTTTGAGCTGTTCCGCCCAAGCCGGCGACTGATGGTTCATCGCCATATGGGATGAGCTCTCCGCCGTCGCCACTGTTGGGAGAGCCAACAGTGCCAGACCTGCAAGCCCATTCAGGATTCTGGTTGATAGAAAATGGTGACGTTGCATGGACCGACCTCCTTGCAAAGGAATCAGACAGGAGTCATGGGATGGTTTATTAGGCCGTCCGACCCTCCGCCCTAATTTTGAAAATGAGATAAGAAAGCGAAGACATTCTCATAACGAAAGTTCATGAACGAAAAACGTGGTCATTCTGATACGATGCGGGCTGCAAGATACTGAACTTCCCTATTGAGTGTCAAGGTTTCACCAGCCGGACCCTCGCTTCCTCTGGCACTAATGTCCAACGGGGGACTTCCGATTCACCGTATTCTGCAAATCCATCTCTAACATCACAGCCCCCACGCGGCTCTTGGTGTCGGCCTTGATGGGCATTCTGTCTACCATCAATTTAATCACGGGAAGCGCCACGATAACAGGAGCCTTATCCGATAGATTGGAATGGAGCGTGATACGAATATTTTTCGGCCGTTCGCTGGGTATGACGTCCGCGATTAGCTCCTTACCCATAAAACCCACGAGCAATCCGCTGCCGTCGGAGATCTTATGGATTTCGTAGTCATTGTCAGTCGACGCGACCCGATCCAAGACCAGATCGGGACTTTGTGTCACCAGCGCCAACCCGAGGTGTGTCGGCGCAATAAAGCCATAACTGCCTATCGGTGCTTCCGAGAAGCGCCCTCGACCGACCCGAAGTTCGGTTACGCCATTCTTCGTTCTCATCTGGCGCCGTAACTCATCCTCACTGCCGGCGGTTTCAATCACGACAGCCGCCGGCGCAGCCTTTTGTATGGGCAGGGCTTCCAGTTTCTCCCCCGACGCGGTCTCGAGACAGTGCGGAATGCCGCTCAAGCTGATGCAGGTCAGTGAAAAGAGGGCTAGGGAACGCCAACTCAGTCTGGTGTGAGAGCTGTGGGTGGCAATGTGGGGGACAGACATGGATTCTCCGGACAAGCTGGCTTAACAATGTCTTGATTCTAAAAAAGCCGGCTAGGAAAAAGCAAACTGAGGTGGATATCACGGAAGGACGACCAATTGTCCCGTCCCTGATTGCGCGCAGCGAAACCCTGTCAGATAGCTTATCCGATCAGGCGGACCGGCATTGCGGCCGGCGGACCTGGCGACCTCCGGGTCTTCATTCCAAGAGCCGCCGCGAAAGACTTTCAGATCTCCGGTCTTGGGTCCTTGGGGATTTGTGTCTTGCGTAAGCCGGTAGTACACGGGATCGAACCAATCCGAAACCCATTCGCTGACATTGCCCGCCATTTGATAGACCCCATAGGGGCTTGCCCCCTTGTCATAGCGATTGATATTGGCCAGCGGCGGATACTTGAATCCGCGCTTCGATCCGGGATGGGCAATGTTGCTCTTGATCCAACCGGCCGGTTCGTCGCCCCAAGGGAAGATCCGCCCATCCACCCCGCGCGCCGCCTTCTCCCATTCGGCCTCCGTCGGTAAGCGCTTACCGGCCCATCGACAGTACGCATCCGCTTCATACCAGCTCACGTTAATCACTGGGTGGAGGGCTCTCGATTCCGGAAACGGGCTTTCCCGCCAAAATATCGGCCAGTCCGCTCCTGTCCCTAGCACAAATCGGAGGTACTCGACGTTTGAAACCTCGAACTGGTCGATCCAGAAGGCATCAAGATAGACCAAGCGCTGGGGCAATTCTTGAGGGCCTGCGGCACGGTCTTTTCGAGGATCACTCCCCATGAGGAACGTTCCCGCGGGCACAAGCACCATCCCTCCGGGCACTTCCAGAGTTGCCAATCGCTCCGCTTCGTCGAGAGGTGACCAAAGGGGCGGCTGTCTTGATGAGTCGTGATCTGCCAGCGCTGGTACGGCCACCAGAGAGCACGTTATCAAGCCGGCGATTGCGCTAAGGATCAATCCCTTGCCCATGAAGCCTAAAGTTCACCTGAGTCGTTATTCGTCATTGGACAACCGGAGAGATCGCCTCTCGTTAGCTCACGCTGAGCACTGACTATGTGATGTTCCCCGATTCAGTGTGCCTGCTTCTCGATCATTGGATCAATCTCCTTCTGCGCTTCCTCCGTTACGTTGTAGCGTACGTACGCATGATCGAGTACCTCATTGGCATACAGTCGCCCTGTGGGAGCGGAAATTACCATATAGGCTTCCACCGTCCCCTTGGGTGGAACCGTGACGGTTTGCTCGTTGATACTCCTAACGTAGGGATGCCATACGACCAATTTATAAGTTCCAGGAGGCACATCCTTCAGGGTGAATCGCCCCTCGTCGTCTGTCTTGGCAAAGTACGGATTGTTGACCGCCACTCCCCAACTCTCCATATATGCATGAAACCCACACTGCATGACGAAGATTCTGCGTCCCTTGCTAAGATTCACCAGTTGTTTCATTGGAGCACCGGCCATGTGTTTGTGGTACATCGCCGCATCGCTGCGATCTTTGAAGTTTCGAGGGTGCTGCGGATTCATCGGCAGCGGCACATTGAACAGAACCCGCGCACCCAGATGCGACGTTTCATAGGCTTGAATATCGTGCATGACGGGGTCCATATTGACGACCGTCACCGACTGGTCATCTCGCACCACCGTCGTGAACGGGAGGAAGAGGCAGTTCTTCGCTTCAATCTGCGGGGCGCTCCCTTCCTCGAACGGCTTTCCTTTCTCGACCCCTTCAAGATAGACGATCACCTCGCGAAACTCACCGACCGCCCCAACATTGAACGGCTGCAAAATACGCCACCCTTGCCCGTCGGAGATACGGCCACAGTAGAACGCATCAGGCAAGGTCGTGAGGTTGTACCCTTTCGGTTTGGGAACCTGGCCCTCCAGATTTACGGTACCTCTGATGGTTCCGCCATCCGACACCGTCATTTCCTGATATGAAAGCGCCGGTACGGTCAACGATAGCAAGACCAAAACCACGGCACATCGTGTTATAAGTATCACGTTCAATCCCTCCAGCCTCCCTCGCCTCACCTCATCACCTCTATTCAGTCTTCCTCCTTCTTGCCGATCCCACTGTCCACTTCCCGAATGAGCCTTCTCAAGATTCCCTGTGCATCCTACCAAAAACACAGGTGGGGGAGCCGCCTTAAGGCGGC
>JAYWIP010000031.1:0-34751 GCA_039794465.1 Nitrospira sp. | reverse complement strand
GCTTCGATGCCTCCGTAGCCACCGCTATGGAAGGAGGTACTGTGCTGGTATCCCCCTTTCGCCAGGAAGGCGACTTTGCCGACCGATATCTCGACGACCGGTCCCGTCTGCACCGCACGAAAGTCGCCGTTGCCCATTCCGGCGATGTCCCATCCCGCATACAGGGGGCAGCACCCTTTTTCCGATTTGTGAACCAATAATTTTCCGCGCAGACGGCTCCAGAAGAAATTGTCCAGATCGGCGTACGATCCAATCGCGTGGAGGTTGCCCTTTTCATGCCAATAGAACGCCTCGATTTGACCGAAGGCCCCAATCTGATGATCGACCTTCGCGCTTGTGTTGAGCCGGTCTTCTTCGATTCGGCGTAACTGCGGACCACCCAGCGCCAGGAATGTCCACCGGCCCAGCGACTGGGAGATGCCGATAGAGGGAACGACAAATTGCACATTGGCATCCAACAGCCGGGTCCCGCTTCTGAAACTGTATCCAAGTCCGGCCGTCATTGCTTGCGCAAACAGCGTGGTTCCCCCTGACATCTGCAAGATGGGCGTCCTCACTCCGACATACCCGAAGTACTGGCGCTTATTGTCGATCTGAAATCCGGTGAAGACATCGCCCGCCCAGGTTCGGCCGGGTAGGACTGTCAGGACAAGTGCTGCCAGTAGGAGTAGTGCAAGTCGCGCCATCGACGTTCTCCCTCGTGAATGGACTCAATACGAAACCGAACCACAGTGTTGCGGCCCTGCCGCACGATCTCAACTGGTGTCGCATTCAGCGTGACGAATTTGATGCGAAGCAACGCTCCCGAGAGGTTGTCGGGAGAGAAGTCCGAGAATAGGACCGACGCCCCGGAGTACGAGAGATCACGCGTCATCCCCTGTCGGGGAGTATCTGCATCGAGCATAGCGCAATTCGTGCGGATCGCAAGTCGAGGGATGAGCCTCCGATCCTGAAACGGCGCGAGAACATAGCTTGCCAGATCATGGGCCCAATCCACGCATCGCCCAGTCCATGGGGATCGCCCGGAAGGTCGATGTATGTGCCGCAACGAGGAGATCATGCGCTGTTCATGAGGTGCCATGGCCGACTCGGACGGCAGATTGGCGAGTTGGATGACGGCCAGCATCTCTCCCACGCCAATCTGTCGTTGAGTCATCACGCACCCGGTCATGCGGAGCGACATGCCCTCCAGATTCGTCAAGACGACCGTCGTTGCGTCAGGTCGCGCAAAGAGTGGTGTGGGAAGAATGACCCGCAAGCGGTTGTTCCTGAGCGCGACAATCTTTCCCGCGAACGACAGTCCCTCCGTGACCACTTCACAACTCACCACCGGCGCGACCTGAGTGTCGGGTAGTAAGGATTGATTCGGTGGAGCGCTGGTGTTCATGCTCGCTTCCATTCAGTAGTGTGCAATGCGCGCCAGTGGTGTTCGCCCCGTTCGATACTCTCGACTGTAAAATGGATGCAGGTCTTGAGATGACGGCGCGTCATCGACACCGGAGAGACCTTGAGGGTCACGAGAGGCAATACCAAGTGGCTGCCGGCCAACGACTCACTCGGAATTGACGGTACGCGTACGCGCACACCCGTGAAGGACATGTCTTCCAGCGTTCCCGCTAGTGAGACCGTCGGAGTGCGTAATCGACACGACGTTTCATAAGCCACACGCGGCATTCGGCGTTGTTCCCAGGTGAAGGATTTCCAGGGGGAAGCAAGGGCGTGCAGCAATGACCGCACGCTGCCTGCAATGCCCGGCTGGATGCGATAGCTCTCCTCCCAGGACGCAGGGTCACCGAACATCTTGTCGACAAGCACCTCTGCGGTTGGATCATCGAGTTCGACAAACTGAACCCCGGCGATCACGTCACCGGATGGCGTTCGTTCTTGTCGCATGAGTCGTCCACTCAATCGCACGATGGTGCCCTGGGAGGAGGTGAGAAGCAGCCTCACCGTGTGTTGTGCCGTAAAGACAGGATGTTCTAAGGATAGTGCAGCGCCGGACTCGTTGAGATTGAGAATGCGCACGGGGGTGGAACTGCCGTCCATGAACAGCTCGCCGACGAAATCCCGATTGAGCCGAAACGCCTGCCGGCCCTGTGGTTGCTCACTGGCCACAAACATGGCGATCGTCAACAGGATGAGATTGGCCGTGCCCCACCACAGGCTGACCGGGAGCCCGGCATCACCCGTGCCATGCCAAAGATCCTGAATGCCCAGGACCAACCCGCCGATTAACAATCCGAAGGTCACCAAATGCGGCCATGCTAAGGTCAACTCTGCGGACGTGTTTTTCTTGACGCGCTGTCCTTTGGGCGTCACTTCAAACGCCCGTTCTTTCCTCGGTGCCGCGAGCGCTTTCAACGCGACCGCGCTCAGCGCGAAGCACATGGCGAGTTCATAGATGTCCGACCAGAAGGGATTGCGAGAACCGCGGGTGACGGGGCGCATCGCGAGGGCCGACGCGATGTAAAAGGGAAAGAAGTGCAGCGTGAGCAGCGTGATATCCGCGTGAAGCGGCGCGGTGTGGAACAGCAGGCTTGCCAGAGGAGCCACGAGGCAGATCACGCGCGGCAGGCCGAAGAAAAAATAGAAGATCGATCCGAAATAATCCAGGCGCTGCGCGAACGTGAGGCCGCGCTTTGTCAGTGGATTGTCACGGAGGAGCACCTGGATGCAGCCCATGGCCCAACGTTTACGTTGCTTCAGGTACCCCTCGAATGTCTCCGGCATGAGGCCGGCCGACAACACGCGATTGAGGTAGCAGGACTTGTATCCCTTTGCGTGCAAATTCATGCTGGTGTGAATGTCTTCGGTGATGGTCTGTGTCTGGAATCCGCCGATGTCTTCCAGGGGTTTGCGGCGAAGCAGGCCGCCGCTGCCGGCGAAGAAGGCGCTGTTGTGCGTGTCCCTGCCTGCTTGGAGCGACCGGAAGAACAAGGCTTGCTCGTTCATGACCTGATTTCCGACACGCAGGTTCCGCTGGAAAATGTCGGGATTATAGAAGTGGTGGGGAGTCTGAACGATCGCCACGTTGGGATCATCGAAGAACCCGACGGTTTCTTTCAGGAATGTACGGGCAGGGACGTGGTCCACATCGAACACGGCAATCAACTCGCCGTCAGTCATACGAAGCGCGTGGTTCAGGTTTCCAGCCTTCGCATGGCGTGGACTATCCGGTCGGGTGAGGTAGCCACACCCCAGTTCGGCTGCAAGGGTCTTGGCTTCAAGACGACGGCCATCATCGAGCACATACACGGTGAAGCGGTCTCTTGGATAGTCCTGCCTCAAACACCCGATCAACGATTGCCGCAGGAGCGAGAGCGGTTCATTGACCACCGTGACCATGATGTCGACGGTCGGGTATGTCGTGATTGGGACCGGATGCCGGTCGGTAGGTGACCAGGATTGATAGGTGAAGAATAGGAACTGGGACAGGCCGTAGAGTTCCGCGAGATAGACCGTCCCTCCGATAATCATGCTGGAGAGGTCGTCGGTCGGCAGCGTGTAAAGAGCCCGCCAGACGATATAGCGGAGATAGAGGAGAAGGCTGAGACTGAGGACCCATCGTCGTCCCCGGTTCTGTTTGACCAGCAGGCCAATGGCGAAGAGAGCCACGCCGGACAGTCCCGCCGCGATTGGAGTCCCAAACAGAGTATCGATAAACGTCATAACAAAGGTAGGCGAGAAATAGGGTTCTGCTCTCTGCCGTGGGTAGAACCATAGGGCATCAACGCCTGTCAGCCTATACCACGGATGAGGAGCCGCCTTTCGAAGGGGGCACGCAAGTCATTGATAGAGGTGGGAAATGTTAAGAGTGAAGAAGAAGCGTCTCGTCGAAAGAGGGGGAAGTCAGGTCCGCCGTTCAGCGGGGGGCGGTCGACTTCATGAGACTATCGGCTTGTGGTGGCAGGAAGCCGAGGTAGCCCCGGTGCCGTTCCGCCAGCTCTAAGACGGAGAAGGGTTGGCCGTCGACCATTTCAGGGGCGGAAAAGATTTGCCGGAGATGGTCCCCCGGTTTGCCGACGATGTTTCCGGCAAACACCACTCCCAGCTGTTTGAGCCGCTCCACCGCCCGGTCGATATTTTCGACACGTACCGCGATATGGTGAAACATCCGGTCTCCGAATTTCTTGACCCAGCCGGGGATGATACTGGTCTTGCCGCGGTCTCCCGCATAGGCCTGATCGACGAAGAGGGCGGGGTAGCCGGCCTTGCGATAAACCTTGGCATACCAATCGTCGTATTTGATTGTTTCGTCGTACGTGTAACCCAGTGCAACGAAGGGCTCTGCGCCATGATCGATGTCGAAGGTGCGAATGGTCAGGTGATCAATGACCGGGAACAATCCGACCCCCGCATTGTCGAGCATGGTCTTGAGCACACCGGCTGCTTTGTTGCGCGCCACGTAGTCGGCCACCATGCGTTCAATGAGTGCATCCAATGTTGCAGCCTGATCCATCATAACAGCTCCTCATTCTCCAAACTTGATGCCTTGAGCCAACGGGAGTTCCGTTCCCCAGTTGATGGTATTGGTTTGGCGGCGCATATAGGATTTCCACGCGTCCGATCCGGCCTCACGCCCGCCACCCGTTTCTTTCTCTCCGCCGAAGGCGCCGCCGATTTCTGCGCCGGACGTGCCGATATTGATATTGGCGATCCCGCAGTCGCTGCCGGCGGCGGACAGAAATTGCCCCGTGCGGCGAACGTCGTTGGAAAACATGGCGGAGGACAGACCTTGAGGAACATCGTTCTGCATGGCGATCGCCTCGTCGATGGTTCGAAACGTCATCACGTACAGAATCGGCGCGAAGGTTTCACGCTGCACGACGGGCCAGCGGTTCTCCGCGCGGACGATCGTCGGCTCCACAAAGTAGCCGGGCCGATTGAGGACGTGTCCGCCGCAGAGGATTTGCCCGCCTTGTTTCTGCACGTCGTCGAGCGCGGTGCGATAGCCTTCGATCGCGTGCTGGTCAATCAGAGGGCCCATCAGTACGTTGGGCTCCAGCGGGTTCCCGATGTGGACTTGGGCATAGGCCTTCACCAGTTTGCCCACCAGGTGTTCGTAACGCGACTCGTGGACGAAGAGGCGCCTGGTGGTCGTGCACCGCTGGCCGGCGGTGCCGACGGCGCCGAACAGAACGGCGCGCACGGCCATGTCCAGGTCGGCGGTGTCATCGACGATCACCGCATTGTTGCCGCTGAGTTCCAGCAGCGTTCGGCCCAGACGCTCTCCCACAATCGAGGCGACGCGGCGACCCACAGGGACCGAGCCGGTGAACGAAATGAGCGGCAGCCGACGATCCTTGACCATGTGCTCGGCCAGGTCGGTTTGATCGGTGATGAAAAGCGAGAAAATCCCCTGATACCCCTGCGCCTGCATCACCTGGTTGCAGAGCTGCTGAACGGCGATGGCGCAGAGCGCCGCTTTGGGCGACGGTTTCCAGATGACCGTATCACCGGCGATGGCCGCCACAAAGGCGTTCCAGGCCCACACGGCGACGGGAAAGTTGAATGCGGTGATGACGCCGACAGGGCCCAGCGGGTGCCACTGTTCGCTCATATGATGGGCCGGCCGTTCGGATTGCATGGTCGCGCCGTAGAGCATCCGGGCTTGGCCGACGGCAAAATCGGCCATGTCGATCATTTCCTGCACCTCGCCGTCCCCCTCGGCCTTGATCTTACCGACTTCCAACGACACCAAGGTGCCCAGCTGGTCCTTCTTCTCCCGCAACGCTTGGCCGATGAGCCGGACGACCTCGCCCCGTTTCGGTGCCGGCACCAGACGCCACGCGGCAAACGCCTCACCTGAGGCTTTTGCAATCCGCTCGTAGTCGTCCTGTGAGCAGGTGGCGACAGTGGCAATGGGTTCACCGGTCGACGGGTTGATGGATTGCACGTGGGCTCTGCCGGATTGGGCGGACCACCAGCCGCTTCCCGTGCTGCCGCCGGAATTGACCGCTTGAATGCCGAGATCTTTCAGGGTCGCGTACATGGCGTTCATCGAAAGCATGCTCCAAATTCGTTGTTGAGAAAATCCTGCAACAAGATCGATTCCTGTGTGATAAACCCACGGTATTGCGACGGGCGGCTCAAGACGAGATCCATGACGCAACAGGCGCTCGATGCGGTGGTGACTTGAATCGCGGACCAGAGCTTGCCCTTGATGCACTGGGGGTAAATTTTCTTGACGTAATTCTCCTCGAAAAATCCGCCGTGCTGAGTCCCCGACACCGACGCATAGATCAGGACGACGTCTTGAAGGGTCTGCGGAATGGCATGTTCGAGCACCCGCTTGAGGGTGTCGCGGTCCTCGTTGAGTTTCAGGTCCTTCATCAACAAATGGATTTTTTCGCAGTGGCCCGGATAACGAAGCGTCTTGTAATTCATAGTCAAAACTTTTCCGGCGTAGCTGTCAGCCAGCGTGCCCAAACCGCCCGATGTATTGAAGGCCTCGTAGAGCAGTCCGTCCAGTTCGATCGTTTCGTAGCCTTCCAGCGGCTGAAGCGGAACCTTCTCGCCTTCTTCGATGCCGTAGCAGAGGTTGCCGTACTCGTTGATCAACCCGTCGGTGGACCAGGTGAGCGAATATTTCAGCGCATTGCTGGGATGGACCGGCAGCGCACCGACGCGCATCTTGACCGTATCCAGTGTTTCAAAATGCGTCATCAAATCCTGGGCAACGATGCTGATGAAGCCGGGCGCCAGGCCGCACTGCGGTACGAAGGCGCGCACGGCCCCCGCGCTCAGGATCTTGATCTGATTCGTCACCTCGACGTCTTCCGTGAGATCGAAGTAGTGCGTCCCATGGGTCAGCGCCAGACCGGCGACGGTGGGGTTGCAGAAATAGGGGAGGCTCGACAGGATCGCGTCGACCGGGTGCGCCGACAGATAGGTGCTCACGGCGTCGGGATGGCGGACATCCAGAATGCAGGGTGTGACGCGCTCCAAGCCCAGGTCTTCCACGAGATGCTTCGGGGCGTCCAGAGAGATGTCGCCTAGATGCACATCATAAGTCCCGCGTTGAGCCAACAAACAGGCGATCAGCGAGCCGATCTTACCCGCCCCGAGGACCAGCACCCGATGCATCATTCCCCCTCCCTCCACATTAGTATACTCCTCTCGTGAATTTTGAACACACCCGCGGAGGATTTGCGTACAGCGGCCGGCTTATGGCTGAGCTGCGGGATTGGGGCAGTCGATCAGATATTGCGGGAGAGACTCGGGTATTGAAGTCGTAGTGGTGAGGTGAAATGCCGGGATATCGGCTTTGAGACGCCGCAGCAGGCGCTCCATCTTCATCGTGGCCGGTACGTCGCAGAGCCAGACGTGCATGCCGGATTCCAGGTCGTCGAAATGGCGCTGCACGCGAAAGCTCGGCTGTTCCATGAAATAGGCCGAAAGAAATCCGTTGACGGCGGTCACGACCCAGGGATGTTCCTTGATATAGCGGTAGCTGAGCCGAAGTTCGGTGACTGTGACGTTGTCCTGAGATTCCATCTCCGGCACTGTATCAAGATTGCCGCCGACATCGCCACCATGAACCACGCCGTGGCGCGAGGATTACCGTTGATAGCAATTTCTGATGGGATCGTCCGGTGGCGAGTCGCGCACGCAGTTGGGGCCCATGGGCCGCGGGATCCTGACATACCCTTCCGCTGTATGGCCCTTGTCCAGGATCGCATAATGAGCTTCGTGACAGGCTCCTGAACATCCGGTGATGGTCGGGAGAGGATTGGTCAACGCCACGGCTTTTCCTCCGATCGGGACAAATCGCGGATAGGTCGTCGTGGCTGGGCCGAACGGGAACTGTCCCTGCTGTGCTGATTGTTCCACCCGCGTGGTAAATGTCGGGCGTGGATGTTCCGGTCGCATCACGCTGGCCCACGTGGGATCGTCGGGGGCGACCAGGAAGGCATTATTCCCTCGATGGCACTCGGTGCAGGCCACGGTTCTCGGCGCAAAGCCCTGGACCGGATCGCGGAGCGAGGCGATCCGTACTTCAGCCGTGTCCGGTGTCCAGCTGGTGAGGGAAGAGGTCGGGTCATTTCCCCAGAAACAGGCATAGCCCGTCGTGGCGCTTTGACAGATGATTTGGAACGACCCTCCGCTTCTTCCGAGCGCAATGCAGGCGCCTTTCCCCTGCGGCGGTGAGTACGACCAGACGCTCGCGAATGTATGCCCATCAACCGGTGTGTGCTCGCTCGTATTGGGGGTCAATAAAATAGTGCCGAGGTTGCCGTGGCTCTGCCACTCAGAAGATGATGGTGACCAATCGGGAGGAGCCGGGACCCCTTTCGCGCGGCAGGCCTCCAGGTAATCGCCGTCGGCTATGACCGTCAGGTTCGCCGTCTGAGCGAGAGCAGAGGATGGAGAAGGCCTCTCATCTTTCGGCGAGCCGATGGGCAAGCAGCCGGCGATGAGTAGCCAGACTACGGTTCCGACAGAGGCGCAGAACAAGCTCATTGCTGATACACGACCACACAACATCTCTCCGATCTCCTATATCGCCACAGATAATCAGGGTGCTTGCTTATACCGCCTACAGCTCCATCACCGCGCACGATCAGGGTTTACGTTGAGCGCCTCGTGTCTGGCTGCGGAACCTCGCCGGAGGCACCCCAAATTGGCGCTTGAAGGCGCGATTGAACGACGGTTCGGACTCGTATCCCACCTCCCCCGCCACTTCGGCCACGCTCTTGGAGGTGGATGTCAGCACTTGCGCGGCGAGCTGCAACCGCCAACGTGTCAGGTACCCCATCGGCGTGTCTGACAGATAATGCCGAAATCGCTCCGCCAACACGGAACGGGAGAGACCAACTTCATTGGCCAGCGATGCAATCGTCCACGGGCGAGCCGGCTGTCGATGCAGGATCGCCAGCGCCTTCCCCACGTCCGGATCACGTACACCGGCGAGCCAGCCCCTCTGTGTCTGCGGCAGTTGGGCAATATAGCGACGTAATGTTTCCACAAACAGCAATTCGGATAATTTCGCGATGGCTGCGGCACCGCCCGGGCCCGAGGCCTCGGCATGATCGACTGAATAGCGGAAGGTATCTTCAATCCACTGCCCAGACGGGTTGTCCCGAATATGAATCTTGACGATCCTCGGCAGCCCGGCCAGCAAGACCTGCGAGAGTTGCGGGTCGCAGGTCAGGTATCCGCAGACCAGCTTCGTGGTCTCTCCTCCTCCGCCTACTTGAGACAGGATACGACCTTCGGCGAAGACCTCCTTCAAATGCGGTCCGCTGTCAATGGGCGTGACGGGAGGGCCGTTGCCCATAAGGTGCGCGTCCCCGTGAGGAAGGATGACGACATCGCCGGCTTGCAGGGGTTCGGCGCGGCCGCCCTCTTTGAGGCGGACATAGCCCCGTCCTTCGGTGACGAGGTGGAAGATGAACACGTGTTTGGGGCCGGAGGGAAAAAAAGACTCCATGGTGTGTGAGTCAGGCTCACGCGTACACCACGGAGACGAGAATTCGCCGTTAAAGAAGACCGCTCCGTCCAATTTCACGGTTTTCAGGACTTCAGACAGCACATCCATCTGGTGATCTTCTGCGACGAGGCCTCTCGGCTAAACAGGCTGGACGCTCGGCTAAACGACGTGCAGCTTAGCACTCCCCTGATAAAAGAGCCAGACGCCCGGCTAAGGCGCCACCGCGTCTGTCGTGTACAGTGCAATCAGAGACGGCGCGGCACAGGAAGCGGCGCCATTGCTTCAGAACAATACATGGGAGGAGGGTACCGTGACGAATGCAACGGTTGGAGAACTAGACAGTCTAAAGACCCGGCTCAAAGAGATCTGGACGGCCGGAGACTACGATCGGTTTTCACGGTACATGGAAGGAAGCGCGCGAGAGTTCTACGAGCGACTCGACATCGCGCCGAATGGCCAGCTGCTCGATGTCGCCTGTGGCTCCGGCCAGCTGGCACTGATGGCGGCGAAAGATGGGATGGAGGTCACGGGCGTGGATATCGCGGGCCCCTTAGTGGAACGGGCCCGGGTTCGCGCGCAAGCGGAAGGGCTGAAGGTCCGGTTTGAGGAGGCCGATGCCGAAGCGCTTCCCTTCGACGACGCGAGCTTCGACGTGGTCGTCAGTCTCATCGGCGCGATGTTTGCCCCGCGGCCCGACCATGTCGCGAAGGAACTGCTGCGGGTGTGTGCACCAGGCGGCACCATTGCCATGGCCAATTGGACGCCGCAGGGGTTTGTCGGGCAGATGTTCAAGTGCGTGGCGAAATTCATCGCGCCGTCCGGCATGCCGTCCCCGACGTTATGGGGCGATGAAGCGACCGTTCAGGCTCGGTTGGGCAGCGGCTTGGCGAAGCTCCAACTGACGAGGCGATCCTACACCTTCAGCTATCCGTTCCCCCCCGACGAAGTCGTCGAGTTCTTCAGGCTCTATTACGGTCCGACCAACCAAGCCTTCGCATCGCTCGATGGCTCCGGACGGGACCGGCTGCGGCGAGACCTCGAAGAACTTTGGTCGGCCCACAATCGGAGTGGACACGGCAGCACCACTGTGTTCGCGGAATATCTGGAAGTGATTGGCATTCGAGCCTGATCGACATTGAGAACGGTATAGAACTCAAGGAGGGACACCATGACGTCATCGAATGAACGGGCGAGCGAAACCGGCATACAGGAGGGAGCCGGCCTATCCCGACGGGACTTTCTCGTCCGGGGAGGCTCAACGCTGGCCCTTCTAGCCATGTCCGATTCTTCACTGTTTGCGCGGATGGCTGGTGCGGCTGATGACGGAGAAGTCATCCCGTTTTTAGACCGGCCGCCTGCCCCGCCAGACGCGGCTGTCAAAGCCTATGGAGAGCTGAACCGGCTGGAATGGCAGAAGCTGACCCAGTGGATTACACCGAATGACCAGTTCTTCACCGTCAGCCATTACAACCGTCCGATGATCCGGCCGGAGGAGTACAAGCTTGAGCTTACCGGGCTCCTAAATAATCCAAAGACCTTCACTCTCCCTGAGTTGAAGCGGCGTCCGCGGCAGGAAGTCGTCTTCACGCTCGAGTGTGCGGGCAATCACGGATTCGAGTGGTTTACCGGCGGTATCGGTACGGCCAAATGGGCTGGTACTCCGCTCGCTCCGCTACTCAAGGAGGCCGGTCTAAAGCCGGAAGGGCAGGAGGTCATCTTCTTCGGCATGGACGCGGGGGAGGAGGAGGTGCGAAGCGTCAAGATGCGCCAAGAGTTCAGCCGCAGCCTGTCGGTGCCTGATGCCCTGCGCCCGGAAGTGCTCCTATGCTACGAAATGAATGGTGAACCGCTGCCTCAGGAACATGGGTTTCCGGTCCGGCTCATCGTGCCGGGCTGGTACGGGGTGGCAAACGTGAAGTGGTTGTCACGGATAGACGTCACGGACAGACGGTGGGCCGGCCGGTTCATGACGCGCGATTACGTGACGATTCGTGAGGAGGTACAACCAGATGGAAGGACGGTTTGGACACAAAAGGTAGTGGGACCGGCACGCGTCAAATCCGTTACGGCGCGGGTCGTCTCTCGAGGCGGCCATTATCAGATCGAGGGCGCGGCGTGGGGAGGGCCGATCGACCGGGTCGAAGTCCGGGTGGATAACGGACCATGGGTTTCCGCCACCATCACGCGCGGCAGGGAACAAGACTTTGCCTGGAAGTTTTGGACTCTCAACTGGACTGGCGTCACCCCTGGTGAACATACGATCACATCACGTGCCGTGGGCTTGCAGGGCAGCATCCAGCCCGCCGGAGATGACCCATTCTTGACGAACAAGCACACGTACTGGGAGAGCAACGGACAGATCACGAGACGGATCAGCATCGGGTGAATGGCAGAAATGCAAGCAGCACAATGCTGAAGCCTCGAACATGATCACGCAAACACAGTAATATCCATTCCACGAGATAAAAGGAGGTCTGCCATGAAGTTCCATCACACCATCGGATTCGCTGCGGCGGCTCTGCTCGCCTGTAGCGCGCCCAGTTCAGCCACAGAGTCGACGGTCGCCGCTGCGCCCCAGAAGAACTCTTCAGACACGGTTCCTCTCTATACGAACCTGGGCTCCCATCACAAACGCATTTCCACAACAATCTCAGCCGCACAGCAGTACTTCGACCAAGGCCTGCGACTGGTGTACGGATTCAACCATGCGGAAGCGATCCGCTCGTTTACACGCGCCGCAGAGCTCGATCCCGCCTGTGCCATGTGTTACTGGGGGATTGCACTTGCCTATGGGCCGCACGTTAACGCTCCCATGGATGCGGCGAGCGGAGTGGCCGCATATGCGGCAGTGCAGAAAGCACGATCCCTTCAATCTCACGCGACAGCGCCTGAACGTGCCTACATCGAGGCGCTCGCGCAGCGCTACGAGGCGGATCCGCCGGTCAATCGTGTCCGGTTGGATACGGTGTATTCGCGCGCGATGGGGCAGGTCGCCAAGACCTACCCGAAGGACCTCGACGCGGCTGCGCTATATGCCGAATCGCTGATGGACCTTCGCCCGTGGAACTACTGGCGCCCGGACGGGACTCCGTACCCCGGCACGAACGAAATCGTGCGCCAGCTCGAAAGGGTTCTCACGCGTAACCCCAATCACCCCGGCGCCTGTCATTACTACATCCATGCCGTCGAGGCGGTCAACCCGAAGGCCGCGGTACCGTGCGCCGAACGGCTCGCTCGGCTCATGCCGGGTGAGGGGCACATGGTGCATATGCCCGCGCATATCTATATCCGCGTTGGACGCTGGAACGATGCCGTTCAGGCCAACCAACATGCCATCCACAGCGATGAGGTGTTCATCGAAGGGCAGCATCCGGTGGGCGTCTATCCGCTCGCATACTACCCGCACAACATCCACTTCCTCGCCTTCGCCTCCACGATGGCCGGCCGCAGTGCCCAGGCAATCGAAGCGTCCAATACACTCACCTCCAAGGTGAACCTCGACGCCGCGCGTCAGGTTGGAATGTTGCAGGAGATGCTGCCGTACCATGCACTCACGCTCACGACCTTCGGAAAATGGGACGAGGTGCTGGCCCAACCGCTTCCGCCCGAGGACATCCGCTTCTCGTACGCCATGGCGTCCTACGCCCGGGGCGTGGCGTACGCCGCCAAAGGAAAGTGGGCGGAAGCACAGGCTGCGCTCGATACGGTGACGGCCGCCGATGCCGCGACGCCAGACGGTGCCGAAGGGAAGACGGCGCTCTCGATTGCCGTGCATGCGTTGACGGGCGAAATCGCTACGCGCCGCGGCGACGTCGACGAGGGCATTACCCACTTTCGGGAGGCGGCCAGAATAGAGGACGGGGGACTCTACTTTGAGCCGCCCAAGTGGTACTACCCGATTCGGCACTCCCTCGGCGCCGCGCTCTTGAAAGCGGGCCGCCATGCCGAGGCCGAGAAGGTGTATCGCGAGGACCTCCGTCGCTTTCCGGAGAATGGCTGGTCCCTGTTCGGGCTTGCGCAGGCCCTCCACGCTCAGGATAAAGAGAATGAGGCGGTTGCGGAAGAAGCGCGCTTCCGTCGTGCCTGGGCAGGCACAGACGTGACGCTGACAGCATCGAGGTTCTAGCGGTTGGAGAACGACTGAAAAGAGAGGGTCGAAGTCTGAGGTCGGATCGGCCTCAGGCTTCCGACCTTCTTAACCAGGCATGAAAGCGAGCATAAACACAAGGCGGCCTCGATCAGGCGGCAGTGTGACGTTTGCGCAGGTTGGCGAGCTGGGCGAACGGTGTGAAGGGTCGCTCCGGTTCACGGTTCGACGGCGAGTCGTTCGACGCGCCACCGACTTGATCGCGTTGATGCTCGTTGTCGTGGCAGTAGAGGCAGAGCAACTCCCAGTTGCTGCCGTCCGGGGGATTGTTCTGATGGTTGTGGTCCTTATGATGGACCGTCAGTTGGCTCAGTTGTTTACCGTTAAATTCACGTCCGCAGTGCGCACAGATCCAGGGGAGTACTTTCAACGCGCGTGCCCGGTAGGGTGGCTCGTAGTTGCCCCGTACCATGCGACCCTCCATCAGAGGAGCGGCTTGTCACCTGTATACTATACACCCTACGACAAGACCTCACCACGTTCCTCCTGCTCGCGCGGATTCCGAGCCCATTAAAATACCACCGCGGTCTATCAACTCTCACGTTGAGTCGGTAGGCCTGAACTGTGTATGGTACGGGCATTTAAACCCGCATGATTCATGAACACTTCTGCTGCAATCGCCGATCCGCTGTTCCGACAAGCCTGCGGTCAGCGGGCTCGCCCCTCGGACCTTCGACGTACTGCACGAGTACGCCTCAGGTCCTCCGGGCTCCGCGCGCCGGTCTCACGACGCGGCTTGGCGATTTCGCGACGAACTGTCATGAATCATGCGGGTTAAGGAGATCTTCCGATGCCATTGACCACATATAATCATGTTTCAATTCCCTCCTTTATGTACGGCACGGCGTGGAAGAAAGAGGCCACTACCGGGCTGGTGCTTCAGGCCGTCGAGGCCGGGTTCACGGCGATCGACACGGCCAATCAACTCGTTCACTACGATGAAGCAAGGGTGGGGGAGGCGCTTGTACAGCTCGCGAAGCAGGGCATCGCCCGCGACCAACTGTTTCTGCAAACCAAGTTCACCCCGGTCAATGGCCAGGATCATCGCCTGCCGTACGATCCGCGGGCAAGCCTCACGGCCCAGGTTCAGCAATCCTTCGAGAGCTCGCTGGCTCATTTGCACACGGAGTATCTCGACTCGTACGTGCTGCATGGCCCGTACTACCGCCGGGGCTTGGGCGCCGAAGATTGGGAAGTCTGGGCGGCGATCGAGTCACTCTATGATGCGCGCAAGGCGAAGTTGATCGGGGTCAGCAACGTCTCAGCCGATCAGCTGACCCTGTTGTGCGATCGAGCCAAACACAAGCCGATGGTAGTGCAGAACCGATGTTATGCCGCTCTTGGATGGGACAAGGATGTGCGGGAGATGTGCCGGACACATGGCATCATTTATCAGGGGTTCTCCCTGTTGACGGCGAATTCAGCCATCTTTGCCGAACCGGACCTGCGTACGATGGCGGCGAAGTATCAGACCGGCTTGGCCCAGATCGTCTTCCGTTTTGCTCAGCAGATCGGCATGCAGCCCCTCACGGGCACAACGAACCAGCAACATATGAAAGAAGATCTCCAGAGCGAGCGGTTCACACTGTCGTCTGATGAACTGGCGCTGATCGAGACCATCGGTCAATAGCGGACGACATGAAGATCCTGGTCAAGCGGATCTACGAGCCGGCGGCCAAGTCCGATGGCTTCCGAGTGCTGGTGGATCGCCTGTGGCCCAGGGGCATGTCCAAGGAGAACGCCAAGCTCGATCTCTGGCTGCCCGATCTCGGCCCCTCGACCACCCTCCGGCAATGGTTCAATCATGATCCCGCACGCTGGGAGAAATTCCTCTGTCGCTACCAGGCCGAGTTGAAAGATAAAGAAGAACTGGTGGCAGAGCTGAAGGGGCGGGCCAAGCAGGGAACGGTGACGCTGCTGTATTCCGCCAAGGACGAAGCGCACAACCAGGCCGTCGCGCTGCGAACCTATCTGGTAAGACGGCAAGACAGGAAGGGAGATTGTTGATCAAACCCGTCGTGCAATTGGAACGGACTGGTTGTGGCATTGCTGCTGTGGCAGCCGTAGCCGGCGTGTCCTATCGCCAAGCTCAAGGGACCGCGAATGGCCTCGGCATCTTCGCCAGCGATCGTCGATTGTGGTCCGAAACCGGCCATGTCCGCCGTCTCTTGAGAGAGTATGGCCTACGGCCGGCATCGATCGAGCGGCCCTTTCGTTCGTGGAATAGCCTTCCGGATCTGGCTTTGGTCGCCATCAAATGGCACCGTGAACTGGGGCGGCCATGCTGGCATTGGGTGGTCTTCGTACGGGACTCAGAGGGGGAACGGGTGTTGGACTCGAAGCGGTCGCTGAAGCGGCCTGTGAGAACTGATTTCGGAAGAATGAAGCCGAAGTGGTACATGGCGGTGGCAAAGAATCGATAAACGGCGCCAGCTTCCTCCGGTCAATATTATCAAGTTGACAGCACTTCCAGTATAGCGACACGGGGACCTCGGTATTGTTAGATCAATAGTCGTGCCCTAGACTAGTAGCTTACTTACGCCTCGCATAGGGCTGTCTCACGAGGGGCCTGACACCCTTCCCCGCATCTCAGCGAAGTGTCTGTCCCACTCGACTGCGCAAGAATGTTGAAGCCGGTTCCCGTTGTCTTCATAGAGGGAACTAGAAAACTTTTTAGGGAACCAGTACAGTCCTGGCACAGTGTAATATTCCTCCACCTCAACCGATGCCGTCATCTCGCAAGAAGAAGCTCCCCATTCGTTGCCTCTGGGCCGGTGATAGGCCTCACATGATCCGCTACCACGATCGGGAGTGGGGGAGACCGGTGCATGACGATCGCCGGCTGTTTGAAATGTTACTGCTTGAGGGGGCGCAGGCTGGACTCACTTGGGACACGATTCTTCGCCGGCGTGAAGGTTATCGAACGGCCTTTGCCGGGTTTGATCCCGCCAAGGTCGCCAAGTTTACCGCCAATCGAAAGAAGCAGCTTCTAAATGATGCCGGTATCATCCGCAATCGGTTGAAGATCGACGCGGCGGTGACGAATGCGCAGGCTTTTCTGGCTGTGCAGAAAGAATTCGGGTCCTTCGATCGATATCTCTGGCAATTTGTCGGCGGGAGCCCCAAGCTGAATCGCCGGCGAACGATGGCGGATGTACCAGCCACGAGCCCGGAGAGCGACGCGCTCTCAAAGGATCTCAAGAAGCGCGGGTTCCGCTTCGTCGGGAGCACGATTGTCTACGCCTTCATGCAGGCTGTGGGTATGGTGGACGACCATCTCAACGGCTGTTTTGCCAAGATGCGAACTGATTAACCAAATTGATCGAGCCACTCAGGGAAGTTGAAGCAGCTGTCTCATTGGTGACGGTTTTCCCCGAGACGTGCCAGCAGCCACTGCATGAAGGCTCAAAGCAGATAGTAGGCCGTACCGTCATCGATTCAATGCGCCTGCCGTTGACAGGCGCGTTAAGCCTCTGTAGGGTGGCTCCTGACGTACCAAGCTACGCCGACTTTCCTATCGCGCGCGCTTCCCGTCTCGTCCCTGCGCGTCTGATTCCCCGGTCTTCGCCGCTTCTACGCCGGAGTCTCCGTCCGTGATCCCTGGTTTCGACTGTCCGCGCACCTGTTTGCCCGGGCAGAAGTCCGGTAGCGGGTCCGACTTTCAACCCAAGGAGTCCCACATGAATCAGCAGCAATTTAAGCGGTTCTGGAGCCAACTGCAGGTGCCGCTCAAGGACAAATGGGACAAGATCACGACGGCGGATCTTGTCGATATTCAGGGCGATCTGGAGAAGTTTGGCACGGTGCTGCAAAAACGGTACGGCGAACTGCAGAAGGAAGACGTGCGTACGTGGGCGCATCGACGATACTGTAGCTGGACTGGAAATTACACCGGCTACGAAGACCCTCGGGGATGACAGGGGAGGCAGTATGACAGCACGTGAGCAGCGAACGAAGGCGAGGCAGGGGCCGCAGGCGACCGGCGGCGGTGCTGCGAAACGCGATGACCTGACGTGCAGCGAGGGGCAGATCGAGGATCTCCTTTCAGAGGGGGAATCGACGGAGGTCGAGCGTCTCAATAGACCTCGTGTACAGAAACCCTCGCCTAAGCCGCCTGCTGCCTAGCGTTGGGGCTGAGCCGGTCGGTGCATGGGCACACGGTAAATGGTCGTGTTAGAAGCGTGTGGGCGTTGCCGTCCGAAGCGACGAGGCCAGTCCGAGCTTCGCCAGGATGAAGATCAGCCATTTGGACGGGTCGAAGTTATACCAGCGAGGCCCGTTGCGATAGTCGCTTTGGTACGTGTGATGGTAGTTGTGATAGCCCTCGCCGAACGTGACGAGCGAGACCCACCAGCTGTCGCGGCTGGAGTCGGTATGACCATGCGGTTGGCATCCCCAGAGATGGCAGATGGAATTGATGCAGAACGTCGAATTCAACACGGCAAATATCCGGCCGACTCCCGCCAGCATGAAGCACCCGACCCCGCCGATCCAGCCGTTATGGGCATAGCCTATGAGAAACGTCAGCGCCAGCCCTGAGAGCACGATCGGCAGATAGTAGCGATGCTGCCACATGACCAGGGGATCTTGCCGCAGGCGTGACGCATATTTCTCATCGGCATACGAGTTCCGCACAAGGAGCCACCCGCAGTGACTGTGCCAAAATCCGCGGCGTGCGTTGTACGGGTCTGCGTCGCCGTCGCAGTTCGCATGGTGCCTGATGTGATCGGCCCCCCACTTGAGCGCCGAGTTCTCCAACGCCCACCCGCCCGCCACGAGAAGCCCGGCCTTAACCCATCCCTTGCATTCAAAACTTCGGTGAGCCAGCAGCCGGTGATAGCCGACGGTGATGCCCAAGCCGGTTACGACGTACATGAGGCCGAACATCATCCAGTCCAGCCAGGTGTATCCGTACCGCCAGCCGTATAGCGGAACTCCGATGATGGCGCCAACGCACACCAGTCCGAAGAGCAGGGCTGTCATATAATTAGGAGAGATCCGAGAGATCTGGCCGGACATAGGACTTGTGGCGATCATGCAATCGGTCTTCTCGGGATGGATACAAAGAGGGGCGCCCTGCGAGGGCGCCCCGTTCATAGGCCGACGGAACTTAGAAGCGATTCCGTCCTGAATCGTTCCCGCGCGGGCCTCCGCCGAAGCGTCCGCCGCCGGAACGGGGTTCCTGGGGCTTGGCTTCATTGACGGTCAGCGACCGGCCGTCCATTTGTGAGCCGTTCAACGCCGAAATGGCCGCTTGGGCTTCTTCCGGCGTGGACATCTCGACGAAGCCGAAGCCTCGCGATTGTCCCGTAAACTTGTCCGCGATGACGCGCGCGGACTCGACGGTGCCGTGCGCGGCAAACAATGAGGTAAGTTGCGATTCGGTTGCCGCAAAGGGTAAGCCGCCGACGTATAGTTTTGAACCCATGGGGGTTCCTCCTTCTGAAAATGACATTGTCAGAGACGCGAGAAACACTTCGTGAGGGGAAGGAGAGGGCCGAAGACGCAATTGATGAGGCGGCTTAGGTCAGGCTTCCGATCAGATTCTCGGCAAGAACAACATCGGTGATGGGCCGTTCGATTTTCCATCTTGCGCGAGGCCCGCCGCACAAGACGAGATGATCCTAGCAGGTTCGTCGGCAAATAGCCATCTCGTAATCACGGTCTCCTTGCCGCCCGTATGGCTCATCCGATCGCCGCCTGCGGGCCGTGCCAAATGAGATAGGGCGGCTTTCTAATGCCGTCCGCACCAGGGAAGAGCCGGATGGCATGGTGATAGGCGTTCTCCTGGGCAGCGAGACAGGTCATGGCTCCTACCAAATTGGAGACCATGCGGAATACCGCACCGTCGTCTGCTGCCACGACCGCATTGTAGAGTGCGCAGGTAAAATGTCCCTCTTTGGAGCAATGGGTGCTCACCACAAGGTGGGAGCCGTCCGCAAAGGTCAGCAGGGGTTCTAGGTTAAGACGACTCATGCACGCTCCTTCCGTCTGGTGTCTTCAAATTTAGAGAATTCGCGCGCAGGCCATGAGCGGTATGCAGTCACCTTCGTCGCGGTCTATAACCAGCGAATGGGTACATCCCTTCGGTTCGTGCCGTGGGGCTGAAGCACTGGTATTGGAACGGCGGAAACTAGGGAATCGGTCGCGCAGGGACGGAGAGGCGGGGAGTGAGGGATGCGCGAGAGATAGGATAGTGACCGTGGTCCGTCGAACAACCGTAGCACATCGATGCGTAAATAGCGAGCAGCGAGTGCCTGGTAAACTGCCGGCGGTAGCCGGTCTCTGCATCCCTCCTGTCTTTTGATCGTTGCGTCCTTTTCTGACCTCCTCCGTCTATAGGTGTGAGTGCCGGAATCATCCGCCGCTCTCTAACAAGGAGGTGCTCCCATGCGTCCCCATATTTCGCTCGATGTGCGTGATGTGTCCAAGTCGGTCGCGTTCTATGAAAGAGTATTCGGTGTGGCGCCACAGAAACAGGTGGCAGACTATGCCAAATTCGACCTCAAGGCCCCGGCCTTGAATTTTTCGCTGGTGTCCTCCGCGGGAGAGGTGAGTGCCGTGGACCACTTGGGAATCGAGGTGGAGACGGTGGAGGAGATTGCCGAGTGGAAGGCCCGGTTGCAACGGGAGGGCATCCTTGAAAAGGTCGAAGACAATATCGCTTGTTGCTTTGCGCGGCAGGACAAACTGTGGTTTACCGACCCGGACGGGAATGCCTGGGAGATCTTTACCGTCCATGAGCAACTGGCAGTGACAGGATCGCTGAGCCAGACCGGTTGCTGCGTACCGAAGAAGACAGGTGCTCATGAGCCGGCCACTTGCGGCGCCTGAGTCGGTGCAGTACCGTATGAAGGTCGAAGGGGGGAGGCTGTCATGACGACCATGACCGAAGAGCTTTGGCAAGGGATGCATGACGGCCTCCGCGCCTTCATCGTCAAACGAGTCTCAGACCAGTCTCATGCCGAGGACGTGCTGCAAGAGGTGTTCGTGCGTGTCCATCGGCAACTGGATAGCGTGAATGATCCCCGCCGGATCGTCTCATGGATCTATCAAGTCACGAGAAACGCGATCATCGACTACTATCGGAAACCGGGGCGGTGGCATGAAATTCCGGCCGGGTTGTCCGCCGACATCGAAGCGTTCGGCAGCGAACTTCAAGAGGAGTCAGGCGATTCCGGGTCGGAACTCGCCGGCTGCCTGCGTCCCATGATCGAGCGGCTCTCCCGAGACTATCGGGACGCAATCAACCTTGTGGAGTTTGAGGGGTTGACCCAGCAAGAAGCAGCCAAACGGATGGGAGTTTCCCTCTCCGGCATGAAGTCTCGAGTGCAGCGCGGCCGGAAACAGCTCAAACAAATGCTCGGCGACTGCTGCCTCATCGAGCTCGACCGACGTGGTGGAGTGATTGAGTATCAAGCCCGCAACGAGGAGTGTGATCCCTGCGCCGGAACAAAGCGACCGAAACGGACGGACAGGGCATGAGCCGGCCTGGTCATGCGAGGCATATCCCCGGAAAGAGGATACGCCTCGCTCTCTGCAGAGAGAATTCATTCCAGTGGGTGAACAACTCCGGCAAACCTCAAGAGATCGGTGATTTCGAAGTCTCCAGGAGTAGCGGACGGCAAGGTCGGCTTCCAGTTCCTGTTGGCGTTGAGGTAGGAGTCTCTATCGGCTTTCAAGAGGCCGATGAAGACTTCGCCGACGATCCGGCTTCCCACCGGCCCCATCCGCAATCCGTCCTCAAGTACTTCCGCTTCCTTGAGGATGTAGTACCAGAGCGGCGTACTCTTATCCATGCCGAAGGGAGCCAGGTCCGACAGCTGTGCCGGAGTCAGCGGACGCATCCCCATCACTCGCGCGATAGCTTGGCCCGACGGGACACCGAAGTTCACATGCCGCATGAGATTGCGGGAGGCCAGAGACTGAATTCCATCATTCGGCAGCCCGGGGGCAGGCCCGCGTGATCCCGGAAGCAGCATCATGGGCGTCGACAGTTTGCTGTCAATCTTCTTGTTGGGGCGGAAGTTGACGTCGTCAAATTTGAAAAACGTCTGCCAATCGACAAACCGCCGGGGTGCCCGTTTGCCGCCACGCATGTCCTTGGGGTCAGGATCATTGGGGTCGGCTGAATCATCGAAGATAAAGGCGAAAAACGGTTGACCATTATCCGGACCGAAGTTGAGTCGATAACTCGGACGGATTTGTGAATGGCCGAATCGATAGGCAGCCACCGCAAATTCGACAGGAATAAGCGGCTCCCGCCTGGGGCTTCGAAAGAAAGTGTCCTGTGTCCGATCAGTGATTCGGTAGAACCGAGGCCCGGTCCGTAAGATTTCATCCACCCGATCCTGCCCGATCGTCAGCGGCAAAAATTCATTGAGCACAATCCATTGATAGTGCCAACGGACCTGTTGTTGGGCCTCCTTGAAGATGTCTTGGGCGGAACGGGCGGCATTCGCATGGTCGGCTCGCAACCGATCAACCACGGCATTGTGAAACTTCAGCATCGCCAGGTGGAACTGGCT
Source organism: Nitrospira sp. (assembly GCA_039794465.1). Lineage (GTDB taxonomy): Bacteria > Nitrospirota > Nitrospiria > Nitrospirales > Nitrospiraceae > Nitrospira_D. Next base: position 12,643 of record JAYWIP010000031.1, on the reverse strand, counting down.
GAGTACGAGGTGCTCATCATTCCGACTGTCCGCGATGATGGCATAGTTGTTGACGTCGCGGGGCAGGTCGAACCGCTGAGCGCCTTTTCGGGAAACCTGCTCGGAGCCCGGGATCACTTCCACTTTGAATTTAATGTCACCGGAACTGGTGTCGTACAGTTCAGGTGATCCGGCAGGACCATCTCCGTAGACACTGTCGAGGTCAAACTCGGCCGTCCGGAAATTAGTGGTCTGCCTGGGATGGGTATTCTCCAGGATCGGCGCTTTCAGCGCGAGAGTGAGATCATGGTCCAGGAATTGCCCGAAGAACGTGACGCCGGCCGTCATGTTCGGATTGTTGGGATTGTTCGGGCTGAACGTCGGATCAGTAATCGACAAGATCGGATCGGTCAGATTGTCCCCGGCATCGAGGAGGCCTCCTTTCACGCCGAGCTGCTTCGCTTGTTCTCTGGATTCGTTGGTTTGCGGGGCGAAAGGCGGAAGCCCTGGAAACATGCGGCTGAACGTATCGTCTTGATGACGGGGATGGGTTGGGCGGGTGACATGCACCGAATTCGTGCCCGGGGAGTCAGCGGCTGCAACCGGCGCGGCAGCCACTACGCTGGAAGTCAGCAGACATGTAAGCACACTCGATGTGAATTTGCACATGTGATAAGACATGATGCGCTCCTTGTGTTGCAGGCCCTCACTGTAAATCGCATTGAGCAAGAAGCAGACCATGGCTGGAAAGATCACAAACACACAAGAAAGCAGAGAGGCGCACCGCTCAATCGGACTGAGGCGGTGCGTTGAAGGAGGTACTATCCTACAGCCGAGGATGCTGTATGGTTTGTCCTGCCCGCTGAGGTGCGGGATGGGAATCGGCACATGATGAAGATTGCGGTCGTCGGCGGCGGTCCCGCCGGGTTGATGGCGGCTGAGGCCGCGAGCGGCGCCGGGGCGGAAGTGAATCTCTATGACGCCATGCCGTCGGTGGGACGGAAATTTCTGCTGGCGGGCAAGGGCGGATTGAACCTCACCCATTCTGAGCCGTTGGATGCGTTGCTGTCCCGCTATGGGCCACGACGGGCACAGCTCTCGCCGATCATTCGCTCGTTCGGGCCGGATGCGATTCGCGAGTGGGCAGCCGGACTTGGAATCAAGACATTTGTCGGGACTTCGCGCCGTGTCTTTCCTGCTGATCTGAAGGCGGCACCGCTCCTGCGCGCCTGGCTGAGACGATTACGTCAACGAGGGGTGGCGTTCCATGTGCGCCACCGATGGCGGGGATGGAGCCATGACGACAGACTCCGCTTCGAGACACCGTCCGGGGAGCACCTCGTGGAGGCTGATGCCGTGATCCTTGCACTGGGTGGCGCCAGTTGGCCCAAGCTCGGATCGGACGCGGCTTGGGTGCCATTGTTACGCGAACTTGGTGTGCCGATTGCACAGTTGCGGCCGGTGAACTGCGGATTTGACGCTCACTGGAGCACCCATCTCAAAACCAAATTTGCCGGGCACCCGGTGAAATCGGTGGCTGTTCAAGTGGTAACACCCGGCGGCGGCGTGCATCGGCAACGAGGCGAGTTTGTGTTGACTGAGACCGGCGTGGAAGGAGGCGTGATCTATGGTGTGTCTTCAGTGCTCAGAGATCGGATCGAGAAGGAAGGGCAGGCGACTCTGATGGTAGATCTGGCACCGGATCGTGATCAAGGCCGGCTCATGCGTGATCTGTCGAAACCACGCGGCAAGCGGACGATGGCGACGCATCTTGAACGTCAGGCCGGTATTGCCGGAGTAAAGTCGGCCTTGCTTCGAGAGGTGTGTCCCAAAGATATCTTTGAAGATCCGGCTTCTCTTGCCGAGGCCATCAAAGCGGTGCCACTCAAGTTGGTTGCGGCCCGTCCGATGGAAGAAGCCATCAGCACGGCGGGAGGAGTGACGCTCGAAGAATTGGACGATCGACTGATGATCCGCCGGTTTCCTGGTGTGTTCTGCGCGGGAGAGATGCTGGATTGGGAGGCCCCGACCGGGGGCTATTTGCTCACAGCATGTTTGGCCACCGGCTATGCGGCTGGCGCGGGAGCAGTCACGTGGTTTCTCAAACGTCGAACCGGATCCGTTTCAACTATCCGAACAACCCGGTAATCCAATCCCACACGCTGCCGATCCAGTTCATAACCATGTCGAACCACGTTTCGTCGACCGAGGCCGGTGGCGTTGGAACGGGGCGAGGTAACGCCTGCGGCTTTACCGGCGTGACCGGCGTGACTTGCGCCATCTGTTGCGGCGGCGTGATCGGAGCCGGTGCCGTTACAGGAGCGGAAAGCGGTTCGGCTGCAACCGGCGGCGCAACAGCCGGCATTGGAATCTCAGCGGGGGATGCTTCCGGCATCGACCGGGCTTCTTCAATTTCCTGTTTGTATTGCGCGACGAGCACCTTGAGGGAGTTGTGTTGCTGCTTGGCGTCTGAAACCTGCCGCGCGAGTGTGCGGCTTTGGTTGACGAGAGTCACCACCTGGGCCTGCAGCGATGTCAGGCGTTCGCTTGCCCGCCGTCTCAGCACCGGCAACATGTCCGCTTCCCGTTGGAGCGCAGTGCGCAGTTCGGTCGCGAGGGCGTCTTCGGTTTGGTTGGCAGCCTGTAGCTGGGCGATATGGTGGTCGAGCGCCTGGAGATCGGCGCGTGTCGAATCGAGGGTGCGGGCCAGCTCATCCGCTTCGGCTCGGGCTTGTTCATAGGCACGCTGGCTGACACAGCCGGATGCGGCCAGGATGGCTCCGATCAGCAAACAGACCGTAATTCCAGGCGCGATAGTCGTTGGTGATGACCCGGCCAAGTGTGTCATGAGCTCCGTCCTCATTGGGGAACCGACGGCTGCCGGCCAAGGCTGGTCGCACATCGGTTCGGTGTATAGCTCTGCGTAGTGTCTCAGAAGTGATCGATTCTGGCAAGTAGGGTAAACATTTTTTCAGTGATTTCTTCGCTTGGACAAGACGGAACGATTCGCGTACCATGGTGCCGACCATGGTTGGTACACAGTCGGCCTCCAGTCCGCTCCGTTTGCCCTTCTCCTGTGAATCCGCTCTGCTGGAACGGTTTCTCAAAGCCGAAGCGATGGCGCTGTGGGCTGTGCGGGCATCACAGCTGCAGGACGTACCGTCAAATGTCCGAATATTTCTGAAGCGGCATGAAGCGGATGAACGCCGGCACCTGGCACAGTTTGAGACGTTGTTGGGCCATCGATCGTATGAACGAGAACGCTTGCCGTCCGTTCCACGGCTATGGCCAGCGTTGGCCGTGCATTTGTTCGGATACGAGGCGCTGGGGCTGGAGTTCGCCCTGCTGTTGGCCGAGGTACGACCGGATCTTTCATCCATCCTTGACGATGAGCGAAGACACGTCGGATTTTTCGAGCGGGAAATCGGCAAGATACTTTCCGCCGACCGGGCTATGGCCGTCCAAGCGAAAACATCGGCCAGGGCCTGGTGGCACAAACTACCGCGGACGCTTGATCGGTATCTAGGTGATCCCGTGTTCGAACCATTCCGTCCGGCGCTCGTCAGTGGCATTCTCGCCTCGATCCAACGGCAGTTCATTCAGATCGGGCTGCTGGAGATGTAATGACAGAGGTGAAGGGGTGCGTGGGATTATGCCTGTGGGAGTCCGCCGACCGCGCCGATCTTACGATATTTGTGGTCACGGTTGGCAAGGAGCTGCTCCACGGACAGATCGGCCAGGTCGAAGAGCTGATTCGTCAGAGCCTTTCCTACCAGGGTACAGACGGCTTTGGGCTCCCGATGGGCGCCGCCAATCGGCTCCGGCACGATGTCGTCAATGACGCCGAACTCGAGGAGGTCCTTCGCCGTCATTTTCAGCGCAGCGGCGGCATCCTGGACTTTTTGCGGGTTGTCCCAGAGGATCGCGGCGCAGCCTTCCGGCGAGATGACCGAATATACGGAATGCTCCAGCATCAAGACGCGGTCCGACACGCCTAATGCCAATGCGCCGCCGCTCCCGCCTTCGCCGATGACGACGGAAATGATCGGGACGGTCAAGCGTGACATGACGAACAGATTCCGCGCGATGGCTTCCGCCTGTCCACGCTCCTCCGCTCCAATCCCGGGATAGGCCCCGGGGGTGTCGATGAAGGTGATGATCGGTCGGTTGAATTTTTCCGCCAGTTTCATCAGGCGAAGCGCCTTCCGGTAGCCTTCCGGGTTGGGCATGCCGAAATTGCGTTGCATGCGCTCCTTGAGGGTCTTCCCTTTCTGATGCCCAATGATCATCACGGTGCGGTCGTTAAACCGGGCGAACCCTCCGACGATGGCGCGGTCGTCGCCGAACGACCGGTCGCCGTGAAATTCCAGGAAGTCCCGACAGAGTTCATTGATGTAATCGAGTGTGCTGGGGCGTTGAGGGTGGCGGGCGAGTTGGGTTCGCTGCCAGGGGGTGAGACGCTGATAGAGTTCGTGTTCGACTTCAGCTAACTTGGCGCGGAGTTTTCTCAGGTCGGTTTGCGCGGAGGCTTTGCCGCTTGCCGCTACAGCGGACAGCTTCTCGATCTTTTCTTCGATCTCGCGAATCGGTTGTTCAAATTCGAGATAATCGCGCATAGTCCCCGTGACGGTAAAGGAAGCCGAACGCCTCCAGCCCCTGGAATAGCGCCCCTAAGATAACAAAGACAGGACCCCTTTGCCTAGCACTTCTTCAATGTCGGAGACAAAATGTTCACTGGGTGAAACGGTCCAGTTTGCAAGTGGCGCCGTCTCGGCTTCCAGTGCCGCATCCAGTTGAAATGTGAGATAAACTGTCGTTCCGCCAGGATGCCGCTGGAAGATGTCGCGTAGACGGAGGAGCTGGTCTGGAGCGTCGGGCCGGTCGGCAAGCCGGATTTGTACCCGTTTCACCGCCTGCTTCTGGACGTCCGCCAGCGGTTCGATCTTGCTGCCGCGAAGTTTGGTGCCCTTGTCGCCTCGATCGATCGTCCCGGTAATGCGAACCAGCTGCTCCGGGGCCACGAGGTCGCCGGCTGTTTTGAACAGATCGGGAAACACGATGACCTCGGCTGTGCCTTGCAAGTCTTCGAGGGTGACATAGGCCATCCGATCGCCCTTCTTGGTCAGCATCGATTTGACCGAGGCAATGATGCCGCAGAGTTTGACTTCTTTGCCGTCCGCGCAGTCCGGGAGGCCGGCGGTTGTCGCGGTGGATAAGGCGCCGAGCGTCGTTTCGTAGCGGCTCAACGGATGGGCGGATATATAAAAGCCGGTCAATTCGCGCTCATATTTGAGTCGTTGGGTCTGGTCCCATTCCGGGACTGGCGGAAGCGGGGAGGCGGCCGACGCGTCATGACCGGACAAGTCCTCGCCAAAGATGTTGGTTTGTCCGAGTTCCCGCTCCCGCTGCGCAGCGGCGCCGTCTTCGATTGCCTGGTCGAGGACCGCCATCAATTGGGCGCGTCGGGCGCCGGTGGAATCAAAGGCCCCCGCCTTGATCAGGCCTTCGAGCATGCGTTTATTCACTTTGTGGAGATCAACCCGCCGGCAGAACTCGAAGAACGAGATGAACGGGCCGCTCTCATTGCGGATCGCCACGATTGACTCGACGGCACCTTCGCCCACGTTCTTGATCGCCGCCAAGCCGAATCGAATGGCGCCATCGACGACGGCGAAGTTTTTCTGGCTTGCATTGACGTCCGGTCCCAGCACTTTAATGCCAAGATCGCGGCATTCTGTGAAGTATCCCATGATCTTGTCGGTGTTTCCCATGTCGGTCGTCATGAGGGCCGCCATGAACTCGGTCGGGTAATGGGATTTCAAGTAGGCGGTCTGATAACAGAGCACGGCATAGGCGGCGGCGTGCGACTTGTTGAAACCGTAGCCGGCAAATTTCTGGATCAACTCATAGAGTTTTTCGGCTTTCTTGTCGGGAATGTGTTTCTGCTTCGCGCCGTCGATGAATTTGAGGCGGAGTTTTTCCATTTCCTCCGGTTTCTTCTTGCCCATGGCGCGCCGGAGAATGTCGGCTTGTCCCAGTGAAAAGCCCGCCACCTTGTGAGCGATCGCCATCACCTGTTCCTGATACACGATGACGCCGTAGGTGTCTTTGAGGATCGGCTCCAACTCCGGCGTTTCGTAGGTGATAGGGACCTTGCCCTGTTTCCGCTTGATGAAATCGGGAATCAGATCCATCGGGCCGGGACGGTAGAGGGCGATAATGGCGATAATGTCTTCAAACCGGTCCGGCTTGAAGCCGGCGAGCAGGTCGCGCATCCCTGAGCTTTCGAGCTGGAAAATCCCGGTCGTTTTTCCGGAGGAGAGGAGGGCAAACGTCTTGTGATCGTCGAACGGAAGTTGATCGACGATCAGCGGGGGTTTGCCGTGGCGGCCCTCATTGATCAATGTTTCCGCCCGCCGGATCATCGTCAATGTCTTGAGGCCGAGGAAGTCGAATTTCACCAAGCCGATCTTCTCGACGTCGCCCATCGAATATTGCGTGACGATTTCGTCGTTGGCGCCTTTGTAGAGCGGTACGTGATCGGTGAGCGGTCCCTCGGAAATCACGACTCCGGCCGCATGGGTCGAGGCGTGGCGGGCCAATCCCTCCAGCGACTGCGCGACATCCATCAGCTCTTTGACCTTCGCGTCCGTGGCCACCAGTTCGCGCAGGCGAGGTTCCTGGTCGAGGGCCTCTTGCAGGGTGATATTCAGCTGATTCGGCACCAGCTTGGCGACCTTGTCCGCTTCCGCATAGGGCAATTCCAGCACGCGACCCACGTCGCGGATGGCGGCTTTGGCGCCGAGCGTCCCGAACGTGATGATCTGCGCGACATGGTCGGCGCCGTATTTGTCCACCACGTAGGCGATGACTTCTCCGCGCCGATCCATGCAAAAGTCCATGTCGATGTCCGGCAAGGAGACTCGCTCGGGGTTCAGGAATCTCTCGAACAGCAGCGCGTACTCAAGCGGATCGAGATCCGTAATGCGTAAGGCATAGGCCGCCAGGCTGCCGGCGGCTGAGCCACGGCCGGGCCCCACCGGGATGTTCCGCGTGCGCGCGAACCGGATGATATCCCACACGATCAGAAAATAGCCGGCGAATCCCATAGAGCAGATGACCATCAGCTCTTCGCGCAGTCGCTGTTCGTACATGGCGGACGGTTTGTTGCTGGGCCGCTCTTTGAGCCGCTCTTTCAATCCGGCGACGGCCAGGTATTCCAAATAGGCTTCCCGGTCCGTGAAGCCGTCCGGCACTCTGTACTGGGGGAGATGGGTTTTGTTGAGTGCCAGCTCCAAATCGCAATGGTCGGCGATGCGGCAGGTGTTGCTGACGGCCCCGGGAAACTCCACGAAAGCCGGAGCGATTTCTTCTGTCGATTTGACATAGAGCTGGTCCGTATCGAATTTCATCCGGTTGGGGTCGCTCACGGTCTTGCCGGTCTGAAGGCAGAGCATCAGTTCATGCGGGCGAGCGTCTTCTTTCTTCAGATAGTGGCAATCGTTCGTGCCGGCGAGCGGGATCCCGAGCTTCTTGTGAATCTCCATCAGTCCGGCGTTGGCAACGCGTTGGTGGTCCAGGCCGTTCGCCTGCACCTCTAAATAGAAATGATCCTTGCCGAAAATTTCCTGGAATTCGCCGGCCACCGCCATGGCACCGGCCACATCCTTTTGGCCGATCAGATAGGGAATCTCGCCGCTGAGGCAGCCGGACAAGGCAATGATGCCGTCGTGATGTTCCTTGAGAAGTTCCTTATCTATTCGTGGCTTATAGTAGAATCCCTCAAGGTATCCTTTGCTGACCAGTTTGATCAAATTCTGATAGCCGGTCAGGTTTCTGGCGAGGAGAATCAGGTGATAGTAGTCGTTGTGCGCGAGCCCGCTGTCTTTTTTCGCATGGCGGCTGCCCATCGCCATATAGGCTTCACATCCGATGATGGGTTTGATGCCGGCGTCTTTGGCCTTCCGGTAGAACTCGATTGCCCCGAACATGTTGCCGTGGTCGGTCATGGCCACGGCAGGTTGGCCAAAGGCCTTCACTTGCTGTACCAGCGGCTCGATCTGGTTGGCACCGTCGAGGAGGCTGAACTGGGTGTGAAGATGAAGATGGACGAAGGAAGGCGCCATGGCGGAATTCTAGGAGGGTGGGGAAGGTGAAGTCAATGAAGAGAGAACAAGGCTGAGGGGGTTACCGCCGACCGTCATACCACACCGACAGGAGCGTCTTGTCCCGTAAGGTCCGTCGCCGCTGCAGGAAGACCCGGAGGATTTGTACGGCAATTTCTCGGGAGGAGTAGAGCGCGACTTTCCGCGACGAGGTGTCCAGCGGATGCTTCGACAAAATCGTGAAGCGGAGCCCGCGCGGGCGCCCCCATGCTTTGAGCCGTTTGCTGAGTTGGATTTCTTCAAGGGCGTAGAGGTCCTGGGGAAATCCGCCGATATCCCGGAAGGCGTCGTGCCGGCACACGATCAGCGCGCCGGCGGCCCATCCAAACAAGATCGACATCCCTCTCCAGAGGTGAAAGATTCCGTTCGCCCACCAGGGTAACCCGTCCATGGCGAGCGTGCTCCCGCATCCTACGCTCTTCCCCGCTTCGATCATCGCCAGGATGTCCGCCAATAGTCTCGGATTCAACAGACTGTCGGCATCGAGAAACAGCAGCCACTCTCCGGTCGCCGTCGCGGCTCCGGCATTGCGGGCCCGGCCGATTTGATTGATCGGTTCGAATACGACACGGGCGCCGGCCTGTGTGGCCAACTCAGCGGTTCTGTCGGTAGAGTTGTTGTCGACGACGATGACTTCTGCAGTGAGCCCTGGTGTGTGGTTGTGGGCCACGGAAGTGAAAATAGACTCGATGCAACGAGTGATCAACCGCTCTTCATTAAATGCCGGGACGATAATCGACAGGTGCATGAGGACCCAAAGAGGACATGCTGTTGTCAGGGGGTTGCTGATCTTACGAAGATTGCGGGCTCACCGTCCTTCGGTGAGCCCGTGGATATTGTTGCAGGCACGAGTGCTCGCTCGTGCGAAGTGCTAAATGCTTACGTGTGGCACATCGCCCTTGCGCCTGTGGAGGTTTGTGCCGATGCGAGTCCGCTCGTGCTCATACCCCACCGCCGTGTAGTACAACGCCCGGTCAAAAAATTGACCGAGCAGGCGTATCAGTTCCAGTTCTCCGTGCAGGTCGACGGCCGTATCAGAGAAACCTTCGCGCTGGACGAACTCCACCATGTGTTCCCTCGTGGCCGTGATGGCCCAGAGAAAGTGGCTATAGGCGACACCTTGGGCTGCCCGGCGCGCGCCGAGCTCTGTGTACCGGCGCTCGATCTCGGCCTCAGTCATGTCCAGCAACCAGTTGTTCAAGTTCTGATAAATCTCACGCGTACGAGCTTTGAGTTCGTCTGGCGGGATCTTGTGCAGATCACTGCATCGGGGGCTGTTCCAAACCTTCTCGCTCAGTTCGCGCGACAGCTGCTCAGAGTTTTTCTCGATCAGCCGCACTAACCGGCCAGCGATCATATCGTACCTCCATGAGATATACGGTTAGGTAGGAGCAGGCATCAATTGTTCTTATGGAAACATTAGCCCACTGACCATACCAGCGTCAATTATACGTTTGTCGGTCGTAGATCAACGCAAAAAGCATACCGTCTGGTGAGGATTGAGCACTAGGTTGGCTCACTCTTAGCTCCAAACTGCAATGTGGCCGGAGGCGCTGTAGGGAGAATGGATCGGCGTCGGTGACAGGCCGGAACTGATCTTCCCGGAAGGGAAAATTGTCGAAATTCCGGTGGTTCTCTGGGCGCTGTCGATCGTGTGCCCCGATTACCGTAATCGGCGAACCGCCATGGATGCCTGGGTAGGCCCGTATGTGGTTCTTAACCTATCCGCGGCTTCCAATAACAGCGGGCGCAAGTCCGGATGTGCGGGGTCCAATGCCAGCACAACCTTGTCGATGGTGTCGTCATCGATTTCGGAGACGCCATGGGACCGCGCATAGAGAATCAGCGCGAGACGAACCGTTCGATTCTCACGGGCCAGCACACCTCTCAGCATCGCGGCTGTTCTGCCGATGGGAGGAAGTTCCTGGAATTCTCTGAGTGTCTCGTGGAGAATCGGGGTCGTACCATCCGCAGGCGAAGTCGAGAGCCCATCTCGGCAGAGTGCGCGGAGCGTACTCACCGGCCATCGTACTAAGCCGGGGTCCTGGAGCATCCCCAAGGCATCATGAGGAATGCCTTGGACGCCGCCATAGACAGCTTGCGTGACGTCCGACGCATCCCCCCAGAAGCGGCCCGTCTCCAAGAGGGTAATAATCTCCGCTATCTCCGCCTCGTTTGCATGGGGAATGATGGCTCGGTCCGCCAAATGGTTAAGCCCCGCCTCGAGAACTTTCTGCCGCACGGCAGGGTCCATCTCTATGTCACTTGGCCGTCTCAGATTCCGAAACGCGTGACTCAAGAGCGTCATGATATGCGTACGGTCTATCGAGGAATGATCCCCGAACTCCCTTTGTACGGCCGAGGCAGCGCTGTCAAAGAAGTCTGCTCCGGTTGGTTCTGCAAACGACTTTCCTGCGAGCAGCGCGATCAGCCCCGCAAAATTGAGCTCATGCACCGACTCCGCCAATCGGTTCGCCTGATTCGACGTGTATCCGGGAGCCGATGTCCGGAGGGCGGTTGTGGCCTGCTCAACTAAGCGGTCGAACTCATTGTGATGCCGGTATCCGATGCTGGCCGACAGGGTGTCTAGGGATGAGCACCCGGTGCTGAGTTGAACGGTGAGCAGGATGGCGACTAAGGCAGGGTGGAAGAATTGCCTGCGTAGTCCGGCGATCATTGCTCGGATCATAATATCTCCAAACATCTCGTTCAATCAGCGCTCGTCCTGTGTCACAACAAAACGGTTCGCTTGACTCGGTGTACGACGAGGTCTATCGTAGTCTTCGTGGGGGGAGTTAACGCCCCGAGGGAATATGGTTCATCAGGGGATCGAGCGTGAGGACGGTGTGCAGGACCAGCTTGTACTGGGAAGCCTAAACTCCTCCCAAGGTCTCCGCCGTACCTAATCGTCCTCGGTTAGGTGCGTGCTCCTCCCACCCTAACCGCTGCGCCCTCCCGTTTTCCCTCCTCGGACTCTAAAAAAATCTCGTGCAGGGTTTCCTCGGGCATCCATTGTGTGTAGAATGCCGCCCGATTTTTTGTGACACCGTGTTGTGAGGACGAATGGCTAAGAAACATCCGACAGCATCTGCGACATCTACGCCAACCTCTGCCAAGACCGAATCTGAATTGCCTGTTCCAAAGAAAGCCGCCAAGCCGGCGCAGCAGGTGACGGCGGTCGAGATGGGTGCGCGGCAGCGGGAAATCTCCGTCGCGGAGTTTTTCACGAAGAACCGGCACCTGCTCGGCTTCGACAATCCGCGCAAGGCGTTGCTGACCTGCGTGAAGGAAGCCGTGGACAATGCGCTGGACGCCTGCGAAGAGGCCGGGATCCTACCGGATGTGATCGTCAAGCTGGAGGTGGTGTCGAACGGCGAACCGGTTGCGCCCAGTCAGGCCACGCGGTTTCGCGTCACGGTGACCGACAACGGGCCGGGGATCGTCCGCCAGCAGATTCCGCGCATTTTCGCGAAGCTGCTCTACGGTTCCAAATTTCACCGGATGCGCATGAGCCGGGGCCAGCAGGGTATAGGCATTTCCGCAGCCGGCATGTATGGCCAGCTCACGACCGGCAAGCCGGTGCAGATCATTTCCCGTATCGGCCCCAAAGCCGTCGCGCATTTTTTTGAAGTGCAAATCGACACGAAGAAGAACGAGCCGCTGGTCCATGAAAATAAGCAGATCGCTTGGGCCCAACCGCGCGGCACGCAGGTCACGCTTGAAGTCGAGGGGAAATACCAGAAAGGCCGGGCGTCGGTAGACGAATGGCTCGAGCAAACATCCATCGCTAATCCCCACGTCAGGCTGACGTACCACACGCCGGAAGGGGAGACGAAAGACTATCCCCGCACCTACCACGAGCTGCCGCCGTCGCCGCGCGAGATCAAGCCGCATCCGTATGGCATCGAATTCGGCATGTTCCTCAAGATGCTGCAAGACACGAAGAGCCATTCGATTTCAGGATTTCTGGCGAGCGATTTTTGTCGGGTGTCGCCTCAGCTGGCGGATGAGATTTGCAAAGCGGCGAAGGTGCCGGCGCACTCCAGGCCGCGCGAGCTGAAGGGGCCAGCCGCCGAGACGTTCTACCGGACGATCCAAGAGACGAAGATCATGGCGCCGCCGACCAATTGCATCTCCCCGATAGGCGAGAAAGCGATTCTCTCCGGCCTCTACAAACAGATCAAGGGCGAGTTCTACACAGCTGTAAGCCGGCCGCCCGCCGTGTATCGCGGCAATCCTTTCATTATCGAAGCAGGGTTGGCCTACGGCCATCGACCGGAAGATCAGAACAAGATGAAACAGCCTACCGCGCCGAAAGCCGAAGGCGAACATGAAGAGGATGATTCGGAACTCGCGCGTGTGATCCGATACGCCAACCGCGTGCCGCTGCTGTATCAGCAGTCGGCCTGTTCGACCTTCAAGTCCGTCCTGAACACCACCTGGAAGAACTACGGCGTCACGCAATCCCGCGGGGCATTGCCTGGCGGGCCGATGGTGAT
>JAYWIP010000030.1:0-11962 GCA_039794465.1 Nitrospira sp. | reverse complement strand
TGGCCGGCGCTGTACGGTCTGTCATGGGTTCCAAGATGAGCGGATGCGGCGGGGCCGGGGATGGAACGATCGCACACCCGGCGGCACTCCGGTCGAGCCTCAAAGAGTGAGCGACGCCCGCGTGGGCTTGTCTTTCTCTGCCATCGCCTTCTCTTTCACGACCGGCTTTTGGCGAATCCGAATCAATGTATTCCCTTTGGTCACGGCGGACGCGACTCGCTCCTCCCTGAAAGGAGCGGACGTCATCTCCGATTCCTTCTCAAAGCACAGAAGGACCTGCTGCTGAGCATGGACGATGGCTTTCAATTCTTGAATTTGTGCGGCGAGACGAACGATGTCCTGTTGTTGTCGCAGAAGAAACGTCCTGAGTTCGCCGATTTCTTCCTCGTAGGACACACCGGACACGGGCCGCGGGGAAGACATCGCCGCCTCGGCGGATTGAGAACGCGCGGCCATGGTTTGCGCCTGTGGCTGAGCAACGTGTTCCCCCCCCGATCCCTCATCCTGACGGCACTCTGATTCCAGCGCAAGACACGATCTCTCTTCACTGAACCGGTCGTGCAATGTGACGGTGTCATCCTGCGAATCCGGTTGCCGTTCCGTTTGTGCCGGAGAGGAAAATGCTTCTATCGCGGAACGGACAAGCGCCGCTCCCTTCTGAGAGAGCAGTTGACCGATCGTTGGCTTGGCAGGACGAGCCGCGTCCAATTGTTCGGGAGAGGGAATGCGGCGGATCAAATTGATCGGTTCATCGTTGAATCGGCGTCCCATGACCTCTCTCCTGGTCGTCCTCTCCCGCCCATCCGTATGAACCGCCGTCTCCCGTTGCCTGGAAACGCTCGCGCACACAGCGTTTTCCCATACTCTGCGGAACTTGTCTGTTGTCTACTCCTGCCGAAAGAAAGAGTCAATGGCTTTCTCTAGATTGCCGTCGGAGAAGCCTCGCAGGCCGCCGTCGGGCCTCCCATGAACTTCTAGAATCTGGTGACGCTTGAAAAATGAAACTCCGGCAGGACCATGGCCGGCGCCAGCATCTTCCCCGTCTCCGCCGTGACCGCCTCCATCGGCGTCGTCCAGGCGTCAATCTGCTGGAAGGCCCGAAGAGGACTGTCGTGGAACCGGAAATTCTTGATCGCGCAGACGATCTCCCCCTTTTCCACCAGAAATGTTCCGTCGCGGGTCATCCCGGTCAATGTCAAATTGGTGGGATTGACGGAACGGATGTACCAGAAATTCGTGACCAGAATGGCGCGGTCGGTCCGTTTGACGAGGTCCTGTACGGTGCCGCAGGACGCACCGTGGACTGACAAGACAGGGGCATCCAACGTCGGAATCACCCGCACCCCCTGAGCCTGGGCCGTGAATCGGTCGTACGCCAGTTGCGTGAGCACACCATGATCGATCCATGTCGAGGGCCCGCTCGGTAATCCATCGGCGGTAAACCCCACGCCGAGCAGGTCGGCATGGCCGGGAGCATTGGCCAACGTCAGACGGCGGTCCACCATCCGTTCTCTTAACTTGCCCGCAAACGGACTCGTGCCCTTCTGATACGATTTGGCGTCGAGCGACCACAACAACCAGGTCCAGAGGCCAGCCACGGCGGCTGGTTCGAGCACTACCGGATACTGCCCCGGCGGGAGCTCACTTGGCTCTCGCCCGCGTTTCGCCTTCTGAATGGCGGCCAGCGTCCGTTCTTGAATTTTGAGATGGTCGATCGACCGGTGTGCCGCCGCGTTCCATCCCGTCGCCTCGCCCGCCTGCACCGTGAGGCTGAATCGTGCATCCGTCCGCGTTTCGCAGCCGAAGAGCCCGTTATCGGCGGCGATGCCCACCGACGAAACCGACGACGAGACGATCCCGGCCGCCATGAGATTCTCCATACGGCATTGGCCGATGGCTTCGTTCGCGTACTCGAGGCGGCGCGCTGGTCCCGCGAGCTCTGTCTCCGGTCTGGCCGTTTCACCGACGGCAAACGATTGCGGTCCCGGGGGCGGAAGATATTCCGGATCGTCGGGTGACACATGGGCAATCCGCTCAGCCCGCCTGAGCGTCTCTTGGACCGAGCCGGCCGTAAAATCCGTCGTCGAGGCGGTGCCATGCCGCCGGCCGAAGGCCACCGTCACGGCCAATGTGCCTCGCCGTGTATCGACGTTCTGCACGACTTGGTTGTTGGCAAACCTGGTGGTGCCGGAATGCAGATCATGCAGTTTCACCATGGTGTGGTCGCCGGACGACCGGGTCAGGACGAGATCAGCGAGGAAGCGAAACTCCTCCCGGCTCGTCATTTTAGGCCAGGATTTGACAGCGGCGCCGGTCACGATCTGCCCTCTCCTCTGATGACGGCGACCTGTCGGAACCGCGCGGGTGAGGCCGCATGGGTCATCCACCCCGACTGGCCCGGCTGTCCTTTCCCACACGTGATGAACCCGTACCGGCGCCGGAACGACCGGTCCGCCACCCCGTCGCAGCGGCTCCAGAATTCCGGCGTGATCCCATGATAGATCACGTCGCGCAACATGTGGGTACGCCGGCCGTTTTCGATCAGCCAGAAGGCGTCGCCGCCGAACTGAAAGTTATAGCGCCGTTGATCGATGCTATAGGACCCGTGTCCTTCGATAGCGATCCCGCGCTTCACGTCGCCGACCAGCTGATCGAGCGTGGCCGCGCCGGGAGCCAGCCCGATATTGGCAATGCGCACGATCGGCACGCTACCCCATCCGTCCGCCCGATTGGACCCGCGCGACCGGGTCTCACCGATTGTGGGGGCCACTTCCCGGTTCGTGCAGTACCCGACGAAGATGCCGTCGCGGACGATATCCCATTGCTGGCATGCCACGCCGTCGTCATCGTAGCCGGTCGCGGCGAGCGTCTGCGGCTCGGTGTTGTCCGCCACGAGCGTCACATGTGGAGAACCGAACCGAAATGATCCCTGCTTGTCGGTCGTCAGAAAACTCGTACCGGCGTAGTTGGCTTCGTAACCGAGCGCGCGGTCCAGCTCGCTCGGATGGCCGCAGGATTCGTGCATCGTGAGGGACAGATGCTCCGGGTCGAGAATGAGGTCATACAGACCGGCCTCGACCGCCGGCGCTTGAACTTTTTCGACTGCCTGGCTCGCGACGCGCGGCGCCTCTCGCAGAAAGTCTGCTTCTTCGATCAGCTCATAGCCTTGCCTCAGATGTGGCGTATTGAAGCTGCGCGACGCAAACCGGCCGTCATGTAGCGCGGTCGCGGTACAGTCGCCTTGCCCCGCTAACAGGTCGAATTCCAGGTGCGTGCCTTCGGTGGAGAGAAACAACTTCCTGTCCCGGCGCGCCCACAGACTGGCACTGCTTCGCACGATCCCGGCCTGCCGGTGCAAGGCGTCCATCGTGTTCAGCAGCAAGTCGGTTTTTTTCTCCAGTGCGATGCTGAACGGGTCGATTCGGCACGGGGTCACGACACGGTCACGATGCACCGGCTCCTCGGCCAACCGGACTTTTTCTGTGGCGATCGACGCCGACCCCTTGGCAATCTCCACGGCAAGGTCCGCGACGCGGGGAACTTCTTCCAATGACAGGATCGAGCTCGCGGCGAATCCCCAGGCGCCGTGATAGAGCACGCGCACCCCGAATCCGCTGTCCTCGATATTGCTGACGGACGCAATGCGGCGGTCTTCGCCGTGGATGGTTTCGGTCACACTGTGTTGGATGCGCACATCGCCGTACTCCGCGCCTGACGCGGCGAGGCGTTTCAGCGCAAGCTCGGCGAATTCGTCCCAGGAAGGAGTCCCCATGGCGGCGGGCCTCAGGATGAACGAAGAGACGGATCAGTATAACAGGTGGCGAACAAAACGGTGAGAGTTTCGGAACCGGTCAAGCGCGACGAGCATGACTAATGACAAACCATACCGAGGACTCTACCTGTATGGCCTCGGCGGTGAAACTCGATCTTGCTCGTACCCTTTCGACGAGCTCACCGATGCGCTCGGGATGTCTCCTTCACAACCGATTTCTCAACCGCTCGTAGCCCTTCTTCAATTCGTCAATGGCCAGGCCCAGAGCGGCGCTGACGGATTCTGCGGTCTTGCCGGCTTCCTCCCGCGCCGCCTCCAGTTTAGGGCGTATCTCATCCCACTGTTTCTCCAGGTGGACCCATTCGTCCTTCGCATCCGCCTTCGCCAGGTGAAGCTGGACTTGCAGCTCGTCGCGCTGCTGCTTGAGATACTCCACCGCTTTCGTCATCTGCTCTTTTGCATCCGCCATGGTGTGTTCTCCTTTTCAACTGTGGAAATGCGCCGTTGTTACTTCTGTTCGAGTGTGACCTTGTGAACCCTATAACGGCACGCTCTGTCTTTTTCATTCCGCAGCACATCACAACTGTTGGTAAACCATACGCCATGCCCATTGCTGTTTCAATGAGTGACGGGGACGGAAACGTTCGGTACGAGTTCTGTGTGCGAACCGGGCTAGGACGGCCCTGCAATCCCGGTGGAGATTTTTTCTTGGACGATTGGGGTGGCTTCGGGAATGTCTGAACTTTTCTGCCGCACGTGGCCGACCTGGCTCATCTGATGCCCTTCGTTAGTGGACTGTCGCCATTCCGAAGGGGTTCGGGAGCAGACGCGATGATCTCAAAAACCCGATATCTGAGCGGTCCTACACCACCGTGCCCATGCGCGTCTCATCGACGAAGGTCTCAGTCGCATCGTCGATTGCCCGGCTGTTGCGGCCTTTCGGGGGCAGGATGAAGAGCTGTTTCGCGTCGATTTTGTCCTTCTTCTCCGGTGGCATCGCCATTTCGTACGTCACCGGACGCCGGTGATCTGCCAACTGCAGCTCGGGATTGTAGACGCTGTTAAACTTCCAGAGCATCTTGATGAAATTGGTTTGCCCCCGCATCAAGTGCCCTGCCGCGATCTTGGCCGTGCCCTTGAGCGCGGCCCAGCCGAGATGCTTCTTGTTCAAGACCTGTTGCGTCTTGACCAATTCTGCATAAAACTCCGGCAGCGGCATCTTGGTCGGCATGACCGCGTGCTGAATGTCGAACAGTCGATAGTCCCGCGTGTGGAACTTGCGGGATTCCGTATGCCAGCTTTCGGTGCCGGGATACGGTGTGTTGACGCTGATGTTCACGATCTCCGGAATTTCCAGACACCACTGCCGAATGACTTCGAACCGTTGACGATCCCAATCCGGATCGGCAATGAGATTGATGGCCACAGTGATGCCCAGGGACCGAGCGAATTCGAGCGCTTCGAAGTTTTTGCCCAACGAGATGCGCTTGCGATGCATCTTGAGGCCTTCCGCATCGATAGCCTCCACGCCCAAGAACATGTACTGCAGTCCGAGCGTCTTCCAGAATTGGAAGACTTCCTTGTTGCGCAGCAAAACGTCGCCGCGCGTCTCCATGTAATACTGTTTCTTGATCCCTTTGCGAGCGACGGCCTCACCGATCTCCATGCCCTGCTTGCCCTGGATAAAAGCGACGTCGTCGACTAGGAAGATACCCGGTTCTTGAACCTGCTCCAACTCCTCAACAGCTTTCTCCGGGCTGACCATGCGATAGCTGCGGCCATAGAACGTCCAGGCACTGCAGAACGAACAATCCCAGGGACAGCCCCGGGCGAACTCGACCGAAGCGCAGGGGTCCAGGACCCCTATGAAATACTTGTGCCGGTTTCGCAGCAGGTCGCGTGCCGGACGGACGTTATCCAGATTTTCGATAAACTGGGCCGGCGGCCCTTCGCCGTCGAGCGTCACGACGCCCGGCACCTTCGTGATCGCCTTGCGGTCCTGCTCCACAGCTTCTAACAGCTTCGGGGCGGCGACCTCACCTTCGCCCTTGAGTACACAGTCGATGGCCCCGTCGCCGTGCTCTAAAAACTCCTTCGCGACAAATGATGCGCTATGCCCGCCGATAAACACAAAGCTCTTGGGCAGCTCTCGCTTTGTTAATTTGGCCAAATCCACGATTTCCGGAACGTTCGCAAGATAGTTACACCCGAACGCCACGGCGTCAGGCTTCCAGGAGCGGAGCAGCGCTTCATAGTCTTTCCAGGTATCCGCTTGCAAGTCGATCAAGCGAACGTCATGTCCCGCCTGTCGGACCGCCTGCGCCACCATCTCAAGACCGAGCGGTTCCAGACGGAGATAGATTTTCGTATACATCAGCGGACCAGGATGAACCGCGAGGAACTTCATGCCCTCAACCCTCCTCGTCTACACAATCTGCGGCCTGAATTCATACCGTCGCTGCGGACGGATCGTGATACCGGGCCGGCCGACCGGATATTCGTAGCGTAACACCGTATGCGGGGTCGCATTCTGACAGAACAATTGCTGAGGTTCAAGATAGAACGGCCCACGGAACTGACAAGGGGTCAGGGGGCCAGCACCTCCTTGAACATCACCGCCAGGTCACAGAGTGCGCGGGCGCCGTCGCCGACATAGGCCGAGCCGTGCATCGTCGCCAACGTCTTCGGTTGCAACTCAGCCAGCCGCTTGAGCGTGGGATCTGTGAGAGTCGAGTAGGGCAGATAGTTGGCCAACGGCCCCTGCTGATACTCCACGAGCACCTGTCTGGAACGACCCACCACGTCCGACAGTGTTGTGGCCTCCACGTCGCCGTTCTGATGAAAGAGGTCCGAGCATAAGAGCGTCCGTTGGGTTTCCTCGAACAGCAGTCCCGCCTCCCAACAATGCGGAACGTGGGGTGTGCTCAAGAACCGGAATCGATAGTTGCCGGTCTTCAACACTTGGCCATCCGTCATGCCCAGGGCCGGGCGCAGGGCCATACAATCGTCCACACTCACCAACTTGCCGACCACACTGCACACCGCCGTCGATTGCGGCGCCAACTGCTGCCACTCGGGCAAACTGCCGCATTCATCCGACTCGAAGTGGCTGAAGCCGATCCATCTGACCGTCGCCGGGTCCAACACCTTCGCCACAGCGTCCCGCACCTGCGCGAACATTGCCCGCGGGCCCGTATGGAACAGCAGCGGCTCTGCGTCACGCACCAGGAATTGGTTAAATTGAAGATCAATGTCCGGCACGTAGATCGAAATGCGGAACAGGTCCGGCGCGATCTCTGTGACAGTCGGCATGACGGCCTCCAGGGAACGAGAGAGAAGGCCGTAGCCTACGTTCGGCTTAGAGGGGCTGTCAACCGCAGGGGAAATAAAATAAGTAAGGCCGGGCGTTCTTGAGGAGGTGGCATCCTTCACGATAGATTGGCGTCGAAGTGACTGCAGAACAGGAGGATGTCTATGTTCGGACCCATCACCGTCCCATTCGGAGCCAAGATGCTGTTCAACACCGTCACACTTAAGCCGGGCGTCACATTTGAGGATGTGGAGATGGCCGTTGGAGAGCTCTGTACCGTGGTCAAGGGAACCTACGGAGGGGACAAAGGCGGCTTCATTGCCGGACAAGTGTTCAAGTTTTCCGGCTTCGTCTCGGATGAGGGCTCCCTCTCAAAGTCTAGGAATGCCGATAATCATTATGCAATTGTCACCTACTGGCGCTCGTTCGGAGAACATGAACGCTCCCATGCCGACGAAGTCTTCAATAGGAAGTTCGCCGCGCTGGCCGCCATGTGCTCCGAAACCAAAGAGCTGGGGTACGACATGCTGTGGCAAGGAGCAGCGGGAGGCCACTAACCGGCACCTGCTCCTTTGCTTGTCTTGGGGGTAGCCCGAGCGTTGAAGCCCTCCCGTTGCCGAAGAGGCAACCCGCATCACAAAGGCAGCGAACGTGTAGGATGAGGCTTTCTGATTACGCAGCAGTGTGCTACAACCCCGCTAGATAAATAGCGTGCGTTTCGGTGGGTACTTCCATGACGACGACTCTCCGCGTCACATCGTGTGCACGGCTCACGTTGGCCGGGGCTTTGTGCAGCCTAACGTTGTCCGGCTGTCTGTCGCCGATCACGCTGACTCGCGCCGTGACGACTTATGACGAGGCGGTGTCGGATGCGGTCTCCAAGCAACTGCTCATCAACATTGCCCGCGCCCATCGGCATCAACCCATCCACTTCACCGGCGTCTCGAATATCGCCGCGACGTTCGACTTCCGGATGAATGCCGGAGCGACCCCGGCGCTGACGGGAGAAGCCAGCAAGACGCTCATGCCGGTGTTCGGCGGCAGCGTGGCGGAGAATCCCACAATCAGCATCGTGCCCATCGAAGGGGAAGAGTTCACGAAGCGGCTGCTGACCCCCTTTCAAGAAACCAAGTTCACGCTTCTGCTCCGGCAGCGGTTCGATATCGACCTGTTGCTCCGGTTGATGGCGCAGGAATTGCGGATCAAGCAGGACGGCCAGGAGGTTTCCTATCGCAATACGCCGGCCGATAAGCCGGGCTATGAAATGTTCCGCCGCGTGGTGTCGCATCTCTCGGCTATTCAGGACCAGAACCAACTCTATGTTGAGCCGCTCGTCTCCCAGCGCACCTGGACGATCCCCGCCAACTCGGTGACCGCCGAAGGCTTCCAGTCGCTGCAAAAGGAGTATCTCGTCGCCTACAACCAGAAGGACAACACTTACACACTCCAGAGGCAGGTGACCGGACGCATTCTGATCACCAACTATGACCCCAACACCCTCTCACCGGAAGAACGGGCACAGTTGATCACCGTGAGGGAGGACAGTCACTCGAACGATGTGTCCTTCGACATTCGTCCCGGCCATCTCGGCGGGGAATACCCGCTCAAGGGCGATTTCCGGCTGCGGAGCTTCAACACGATTCTCAACTTTCTCGGACGCGGGTTGGAAGAAGACCCCGAATATCATGTGGAGCAGGATCCACGGACGCCGCCCGTGCATGAGAATCCCGTCCACACAATGGAACTTGTGTTGTCGGACAGTTCCCCGTCTGACGCCGACCTGTCGATCAAGTTCCACGGAAAACATTACGCGGTGAAGACCACCGGACCGCTGGCCCGCTGGAACCGCGAGGGGTTCCAGTTGCTGTACCTCTTATTCCAGATGACGGTGAGCGAAGTCCCCCGCGTGGGCGTCCCCAGCATCACGATTGCGAAATGACGTCCTCGAGAAGACTGTCCCGCTACAGCAGGCCCAAATAAGCGGGGCCAGGGCTAAGATCCACCCGAGTATGGCCGAGCCTTCTCAATGTTGGATGACAACACGCGACACCATCGTTGGGTCCATGTCAGAGATGGCTGGAGGCAGGCGCCCGTGAGCGCAGGGCATGATGCTTCAATTGAAGGACGAGGTAGAACACAATGACCAGGTTCAGCATTAGCACCCCGACTCGAAGCATCGACACCCGGTCGATCACTTCGTAGAGTTCAAACGGGAGCAGCAGACTCGTCGAGATCACCGTCAGATACGCGGCCCAGGAGCGTTCCAGCCACAGCCCGATGCCTTCCAGCAACAACAGCCCCGCATAGCCCAGACTGACCAGCCCCGCCATCAGCACCGTATGCGGTTGCAAAGCATCGACGTTTAGCACCAGCGCATGCATGATCCGGGAATCGGCATTCAAGTGAAGCGCTTCGATCAACAGGGAGAACAATGTCGCAATCTCGGCATGCATCAACTGGAGCAGGCCCAACCCGACAAGCAACAGCAGCAGGCCTTTCACGACCTTAAACACGGCAATTACGGCGAGGCCGGTCTGGTGAGAGTGCGTCGTCATCGAGTGAAGAGACTATCACACAGGATCAGACAGCGAACGCGGTGGGCGGGACGTTTCGATTAAAGAGCCTATCCAGTTTTCGCGGCCGCAGTCTCGTCATGTACGACTTGAAAGACTCCCCTCCTCCCTTTTCTTCTTTCGTAATCCTGAGTTGACAGGTCTCGCCAGTGCCAATAGAATCGGTGCAATGAAAGCCGCCATGCGAGAGAAGAGGCCATGAGACATGTTCCGGCTCACTATGATGGGGAAAAAGTGGTTCTGGATGAGCCGGTGTCGCTTTCCGCCAATACGCCGGTTGAGGTCGTGATCCCGGATACGCGAGAAGAACTGACGGCTCTCAAGACCGACGTATCCCTTGCCTCATTACCCAGCCTCACACGAATCTGGGACAATCCTCTCGATGCCGAATATGACAAGCTATGATCGAGGCGATGTCGTCCTGGCCACCTTGCCGTTTTCGGATCTCACAGGAATAAAGCAAAGACCGGCAGTTGTGGTGAGTGCCCCTCACCCGTCGGTTGACCTCTTGCTCCTTCCGCTGACTTCCCAACTTGAGCATCTACAACTCGGCGAATTCGCCTTGGCTGACTGGAAAGCCGCTGGACTGTTGTTTCCAAGTGCCGTCAAACGCGGATTGTTTACGCTGGACAACGCTCGCATCAACCGGCGCTTTGGTCGCCTCGCTCCTGCTGATCAGGAAAGGCTCGACAGAGCCTTGCGGCTTTGGCTGGGGCTGTAGTGGCCCGAATCAATAGCTCCAAGAAAATGAGTCTGGCTCGAGCAGGGACTTATCAATAGTCGTGTCAGAACCCACAGATTAGCTTCGATGCACGGTTCAAGATCCGACCCCAACATTTCCGGCCGTGATCGATCGTTTCGCCAGCTTGATCATTTTTAGCGCATGCCTTTATGCTTTGTCGAAGATCACTACCACAACCCGCGTCCCAGGCATTCACGTTACGGCATGTCCAAGTAGCTGGTCCAAGCGCTGAAATTCACCTGAGCACAGCCGAGAGTGCGCAATGTCGGTGCAAGACGCGACCCGCTTAGGAACCTACACACTAGACTAGTGGCCGGCGACGAACTGGCCAAATATTTGGGGCCTGTCGACTAAAGACCTCTTGACGACTCATAATCCTATCAAGGTTCCAACCATCATCTCGAAGAAGATCCCGGGTAAGAAGAATTTCCGATCGTTCATAGTATGGTTTTTTCTCCCAGAAAGTTCCGTTTTTCGCTGCCGCATTCAAGCGGCGATCAAGCAGTGTAAGATTTCCAATTCTGTTTACAACAGCTCCGTGATTTGGGAGTCGAACCTCAGATCGAGGAGTTTGAGGATAGATATGCTCAACGTGAACTTTACTTGGAGCCGCAACCATAAGCTCTTCCGTGCTTCTTCGATTTTGTTCAAGCTCTCGAAGAATATATCTCGCGCTATCCCGACGTGTGATACTCGCACTCCTGAAGGCAACCTCAAACTCTGAGTCTGCTGGCGCGAACGCTGCCAGTGCTTCAGTTGCAGCCTCAAAATCTCTTGAACCTCTGAGGCTTCTAGCCACACGATATATGCAGTCCTCAAGTCGACTGTTTTCGAGCCGTCCGATTACACTGTGCCTCACATAGATATCGATCAGAGTTTTAACAAACATGCGTATGGAATCAGAATCCCCAACTTCGTAGGCTGACATCAGAGCCGGATAAAGAAGTCCGGCCCCCAAGGCAGTAATGTCACCAAGGGCTGCCGCTGTTTCAGGATCATCGTCCTGGGCTGAGACAACATTTGAGTACACAGTGGCTGCGTCTTTCAGGCTACGCGAAAAGATCAGACTAGAAATGTCTTCCCCTACCAAGTGTGCTTTGATTTCACGATATAACGATTGTGTCTTCACATCCCCATAATGAGAGACCCAGTAGTGTCGCAAGAAGGCTTTTAGGCTAGCCTCGCCTTCGATTTCTAAAACGTCCCCCCAAAGAGCTATTATTTCATCCCGATCCTGCTCTCGAGCTCGCCGAAGCACCAAATTCCTCAGAAGATCTGGAGTCGAAAGCCCAATTCCTCGGTCATTCAATGTTTCAAATACGCTGGCCGCATTATCTTCATCTTCCGAAAGCACTGCGACTACCGACATGTGATTGGTCAATACCGTCAGTATTCGTAGCGCCCATCGATGCGCGCCCTCTGGGTTGTTCTGTCTTGAAAATTCACGCTCAAATGTGTTGCAGAAAAATTCGCGGGCACGCCGGATTAACTGGTGGGACTCGATAGAAGGCACTGGAGGGATATATCCGGAGTCTCGCGCCTCAAGAATCTCTCGTTTGAAGAAT
>JAYWIP010000029.1:0-5041 GCA_039794465.1 Nitrospira sp. | reverse complement strand
TTGATCGGGGCGATGTTCTCCTTTCGCCCTTTATGGTCCGTGTGGCAGGCCCTGCATTCGCGTTGCGTCGTCAACCGACCGTGGAATCTCTGCTTGTCTTCGAAGTCCTTCCTGATAGCCTTGTGGCAATCCCCGCATAGACGGCCCTGCGCGGATTTGTCAAACCGCTTGTGGCACTTTGCACAGTCTTCTTCAAATTTTGCATGCTCCTCAATGACTTGGCCAGGCATCAACGCCGATTCAAGGCTGTCGGCCCATGAGTGCCCGACGCTCCAGGTGCAGATAACGGCGATTCCGACGGCAAGCTGAAAAAAAGCAATAAGCGGCCTGCTTTGAGAAGATGATCGGCAACAAGACGAGGACGAATGGAGAGGTCTGGTGGAGGACAAATGCCGGATAGGAGCAAGCATGCTGCACTATGGCTCATTCCGGCGCGACGCCGATGCTGAAGGAAATTGGAGTGATGGCGGATACCTATTATGGTACGCCCGCGGCCAGCTGACCTGTAATCTTCTACCAGGTTCTTGCGCGGCTATTGTTTGAGACGCGCGCTGGTCCAGGCGACGGCGTTACCCGTCCAGGTGCCTTTCAAGGAGACTTTGCGGCCGGCTGCAAGGCCCTGGAAGAAGGTCGACCGTCCGATTGCCGTCCCATCGGTTCCAATAAACCGGTTGTCGGGGATGTCGGATGTATCGATGGTGGTGCCGGCAATAATCAATGTTAGGGCCGACACCGACCGTACCGGCCCTTCTATTTTCACTCCGGTAGCCTGGCCGCTTCGTTCGATCTCGGTAGCTAAAATGCCTGCGCCGCTGGCGCGTCCATGAATTTTGAGATGATCACCGACGGTAATTCCCTCAAAGGCGCGCAGATCGCCCTCTCCTTCGATTGCCGTGTGATCGTCGATGAGCACGGTCATGCCGGGAAGCCCTGCCAGGGTCAACGACCTTGTCGCGCGGTCAATCGCTACGACGTTGGACTCCAACTCGAATGTGCCCTCGAATGAGATCTGCTCCGCCACCAGAATGCCGCCTGACAACCGGCCATGGACGTGCACATGGACGTCGACAGCCAAATCATTGAGAGTTCCTTTCTCATAGACCGTGGAAGGGGTCGTTTGAATGCGGAGGTTGTTCACAACGACATCCCCCGGCCCATTGACTCGCAGGATAAATCCCTCCAGTTCTGCCTCCGCGCTGTCGTCGACACCAAGTCCGAGTGGGGCCACGCGTGTGGCGATGAGCGTTCCCCCAGGCCCCGACCCGCTGTGACTCCACTGGTCACCACGGACATGGACTACGAGCCCATTCCAGGGCGAACTCTGTGGCGACGGCATCTGACTGACAGCATCTGCCGAATAGTTGATCCGGAGACCGCCAATTTCGAAGGTGTGAGCCGGGACATCGTGATTCTTGATGGTTCCTTGCACTTCATAATGGGGCGGGTCGGTGTGCATCATGATCAGGGTAGCCAGTATATGGCCGTCGCCCACGACGAATCCGCTGACCTCGATACGATCTTGGCCTTCCACGAGGTTGGCAATGGATTGTCCGGGGATGCTTGCATCGATAATGGTCTTTTGGTCGAGATGGATGACTTGCCCAAGGACAGTCAAGCTGAGCCCGTCTGCGGCGATCGACTGCACCGTGCCTTCGACAGCTTCTTCAAATGTGATTATGTCGGCAATGCGAGCCACCGTTTGATTGCTGGAATACTGTTCGGTCGTCCTGCCATTGACGAGCACGATCATGCCGAGTTTGAGTTTGTTCACGGAGCTACAGGGGTCGTCGTCGATACAATAGGTCGTATTGGAGTTGTCATATTCCGTTCCCGAGACGAACACGCTGCCAAATTTGGTCACGGGTCCTGATGAGACAGTGGCGACCGAGCCGGTGCCGCCAATTCCGCCACCCGCCTGGGGGACTGGGCCGCAGGATGCCAGCGCGAGAAAGAGGCCGACAAGGCCGAGCAACTGCCTGACAAGCGAGCCGTTCATGAACGCAGTTTCCGTTTCTTCGAGTCCGCGGATTCGTCCGCCCACCGGTCCTCGAAATGATAGATGCCGATTCCCGTTCGGACTCGGCCGGTGCCTTTGCTTGCCGGATTCACGTCGCGGTCGCGGTTCGATAGCCAACGGTCCAGGGCTTCAAGCAGCTCCTGACCACGGGCTGCTGCGATCGTCTCGAACTCTTGTGCCGCCTCGATCGGCACATTGTCGTACATCACCTTGCGTTGAAAACGAGGTCGTTGAGGCGCCACATAGGTGTTATGGTCGATGGTGGCAATGAGATCGGCTGTATCGGTGCCGAGAATATGGAGTTTCTCCGGGGCGCTTTTTTGCGGCACATAACTTCGGGTGCGGAGGCAGATCCGGCCGTCCGTGAGTTGTTCGACGGCTCCCACGTGGAGCAATTCATCCAGCATGGCACGGACCGGAATATCTCCGCTGTAGTCTTTCACCAGTGCTGCGAAGGATCTGCGCTTCCCTCCTAGTGGCAAGGGGGCGGGATGGCCTCGGCCATCGCCGAACCGAGGGTCTCGGAGCCAGCCTGCGATGACTCGCGCCGCCCGGTTGTATTCCTCCTCCTCCGCCGAGCCGTCATCGGGTGAGGGATGAGCCAGGAGGGCCTGGACCTCCTTCCTCGTCAGACCCGTAAGAATCGCAATCCTCGAGACTGTCGCCTTCTTCCCCTTGATGCCGAACTCCTTTTGGCCTAGATCCACATAGACCCGCTTGACGAGATCGTAAAAGGACTTGGCTGCCTTGCCATTCCGAAGGTAGATGCGGATGAGGGGGACGAGCAGCCGGCGGGTGGCGACGGAGAGCGCCTGAGCGTGCGTTGACTTCATCCGTGGGAAGCTATTCCCAACACGTATTCCCTGTCAAGGCCTCAAGGCGTCTCCTACCCCGCATCGCTCACGAGCATTCGATCCGCCGGGGAGCGACAAACAGCCATGGTCTAGGACCTAGTTCTTGACATCGGCCTCCCAGGATACGCGAGCCGGGCACCATTGCCAGATGCCCAGGGTGATGATGCGGGTGAGCCCAGCGGGGATGCAGCCGATGCGGTTGACCGTCACTTGCCGGTTAATCAGTTTTGTCGAATCGCCGCAACGCCTGAGATAATCGTCGGCCTTGATGTCGTGGACATTCACATGCGGCACGACGAAGGCGACCAACGGCACGGGCAGCACGGCGATTGAGGAGTCGTCGGTGGCCTCCGATCCTGAGCAGTGCGCGCCGGTGTGCGGATACTTTACGTCGTCCTTCACCAGATCTTTGACACAACCGGTGAGCAAGAGCGAAGTGATCGATAAAACTGACATCCACACCCGGAGTACCTGCTGCTGACGCATGATCTCTCCTCCTTTTGTAGCCGGCCTTGTCTGGTTAGACGAAGACTACGCAGAAACGTAAACGCCGTCAAACCATGAATCGTCGCGAATATAGTCCTTGACGGTAGTTGGAAAGGGCGGTATGTCCGATGCCCATGACACAACCATCCACTACGGTGGCCTATGGGTCCGTTGTGCTCGCGGCGGTGCTCTGGGGCGGCTCGATCGTGGCGCAGAAGATGGCCTTGGGGTCATTTTCCGCCGTGGAGGCATCAGTCCTGCGAGACATCGGCGGATTGGCGATTCTCCTGGCGACCTGGTGGTCGCAAGAACGGGGTACCTTCCGCATCAACTGGTCCGACGCCCGGCTGCTGAGCCTTCTCGGCCTCGGTGTGTTGGGGAATCATCTGCTGATTCTCATGGGGTTGAATTACGTGAGCGGCGCAGTGGGCGGTGTCATCATCGGGGCCAGCCCGGTCGTGACGACGCTGCTCTCGGCGATGTTGATTCGCGACGTGCCGTTGCGCGCCGTATGGCTCGGGGCCCTGCTCTCGTTTGCCGGTGTCGGATTGGTGTCGGTCGCGGGATTTCAAGCTGCCGGTGAACAGCCGTTGCTCGGCGGCACCCTCGTGTTCCTTGGAGTGGTCAGTTGGGCGCTGTACAGCATCGGCAGCCGGACCATCATGGAGCGGGTATCGGCGCTGACCGTCAACTGGACGACGCTGCTGGTCGCGACGGTCTTGCAAATCCCGCTGCTTTGGACCGATCGAAAAATGATGGATGCGGGTGTTGCGTCGGTGACCATGTCCGACTGGCTGGCGCTCGGCTATCTCGTCGTGTTTGCGACGGCCGTGGCGCAGCAAGCCTGGCTGTTCGGAGTGAAAGGGGTTGGTCCGTCCCGGGCCTCAGTCTTGGGGAACCTCACACCGGTGGCGGCCATCGGGCTATCCGCGCTGATTCTGAACGAATCGGTCGGCGTCACTGAACTCCTCGGTATCGGCCTCATTTTAGCCGGTGTCTGGGTGGTCAATCGCCAATCAGCCGAGGTCCACGACTAGCACCTACCCTTCAGGTCTCGATCCCAGCCCCTGTAGTGGAGTATCATAGGCCCCCTGGCGACACGGCGTCGCGGCTCGGTCGTCCATCTCTCCTCGAATCAGCGACCATCGTGTGTTGCCGGAGCACGGACGGTCATGAACAGTAAATATGCCCAGATCCTGATTCCGCTGGTCATGGCCACGACGGTCATTGTCGACGCGGTGGTCCCGATCGGGTACGAGGTATGGGTCGGCTATGCCTTTGCCGTGCTGTTGTGTCTGTGGATCGAACGACCGAGCGCTCCCTATATCGTCGCGTCCATCGCTACGGTGCTGTTGCAAGTGGGGTTCATGCTGTCCGCGCCCAGTAGCGCGCCCGACCTTGCGGTGTTCAACCGTATGGTGGGTGCCGCGCTTCTCTGGATCACGGCCGGACTGGTATGGCGCGCAAAACTTGCCAAGCTCGACGATGCGACCAGGAGACTGGGGGCGATCGTGGAGAGCAGCAGCGATGCCATTCTGAGTGTGACCCCCGACGGATTCGTGACCACGTGGAATGCGGGAGCAGAGGGGATTTTCGGGTATACCGCCAGCGAAATGATCGGCGGGTCGATCCTGACCCTCATCCCGCCGCATCACCAGAAGGACAAGGCATGGTTGCTCTCCAC
>JAYWIP010000028.1:0-10970 GCA_039794465.1 Nitrospira sp. | reverse complement strand
TGGCGGCGAAGAGGAACACGCCCAACAACACCACGCCCAGCGCTCCTCCATTCACCGCATGTTCCTCCGAACCTGATGCGACCCTTCTCTCTCGCAGAGTGGTCAAACAGGCTGTCCAGCAAGGCCACAGGGAGTCCGGCAACTGAGGCGTACCCTCTGGGGTACGTCGCAAGGAGACGGACGACTGAGAACGAAGCTGGCAGCCTGTTTCACCGCCCTGCCATCGGATCGATCGCCAGCTGAAACCACGGCGCCACGGACTTCTGGCCGTTGCGTTCCTTGTTCTCCCCGTTCCAGACGGCGAACGACACGGTCTGCACTCGGCCGGGAATGAGCGTTGCCTCGTTCTCTTGTTCCTCGCTGACAAGCGGGCGGTGCATCACGACGTGCCACACCCCATCCTTCCACAGAGCCTTGCCTTGGACGCGGCCCTGCTTGTCTTTCGTCGTCAGCGTGCTGAAGCCGCCGCCGATCAAATCTTCAACCGAG
The DNA here is from genome assembly GCA_039794465.1 of Nitrospira sp. Taxonomy (GTDB): domain Bacteria; phylum Nitrospirota; class Nitrospiria; order Nitrospirales; family Nitrospiraceae; genus Nitrospira_D. The sequence goes on along the minus strand of JAYWIP010000028.1, from coordinate 10,481 downwards.
GAGATTCTTCGCGGGATGACTTCGAACGTGCGGACCCCGCCTTCCTTCTTCTCAGGTGTCCGAGCCGCCCGCCGATCGATATCGCTTTGCCAATCCGCTTTCCAGTGCCAGATGTTGATGTAATGGTCCAATTGCCCCATGCAGAAAAAGGCCGGCGCATCGCCGAGCGGCAAGCCAATGGCCACCCCATCCCGAAACGTCCCCGGTGTTAATCGGTCGTTCTTGGTGTTGTCCTGCCATTCCAGGAGAAAGGCGATGTCATGACCGTTGTGCAGCGACCGCACCGTCAGCGCCCGGGCACTCGGCTCCGGCCACACCGGTCGTGTAATCACCTGCCCGCTTAAGGGAATCGTCATGGCCGGAATCTGCCCCCACACCGTATCCTCTGGCCCTTGGGGAAGATCGCCTTGGACCAGATGCGAACGGACCGTGATGCCTTCGGAGCTGACGAGTGGAATTCCAAATCCGCCGAGGAAACTGGCCGCCAGGATCAGGCCGGACAAGCACGCCACCAGAAGGGGACGGGAGCTGCAGACGATCGTCATTCGCACCATGCAGGATGTGTCAGGAATTGACGCCCAGGGCTGAGACGGCTTCAGACTACCACAAAATGCGCGCGAGGCAAATGTACGGCAAGGAGGCCGCTGTCAGGGAAGTGTCAGTCGGCGTATTTTATTCTCTCCGCGCTCGCAGATATAGAGGCGCCCTTGCGAGTCCAGAGCCAGCCCCACCGGAGCATTCACGACGGCCTCGACGCCGAGCACACCCTCGCCCGGTTTGAGCAGACCGGCCGACTCTTTGGCCACGAACCGCGCCGCGCCGCAGCCGCCCATGTTGTGATCCTCGTATCCGCTGTCGCCGTTGCCCGCCACCGTCGTGATGGTGCCGGTGGCCGCATCGACCTTGCGCACACGGTGATTCATGGTGTCGGAGATATACAGGTTGTCGTCGCGGTCGAATGCCACGGCCTCGGGTGCGTGCAGCATGGCCTTGACGGCCGGCTTATTGTCACCGTCGTAGCCGTACCGGCACACCCCCGCGACAGTCGAAATGATGCCCGTCTTTCGGTCGATCTTTCGCACCCGGTTGCTGCCCTTGTCGACAAGATAGACATCGCCTTTTCTATCAACCGCCAACCCCACCACATCGTACAAACGCGCCTCGGTGGCGGGCCGCCCATCGTCGAGATACAGCGACAGATCCAATCCGTCCGAACAGACCGGCATGAGCCATCCCTGATCGTCGCTGAAATCGATGCCGATCGCATCGCCTGAGAGCACCACGAGGTTCCTGGCGACCAGCGGCTGTTCGCGGGCATCGTCCTCCGCTGTCCACGTTCCGGCGATCGTGGTCACTAAACTAGTTTTCGGATCGTACCGCCGTATCCTGTGCGCCTGGGTATCGGCAATATACAGGACATCATCCTGATCGAACGCGATCGCGGCCGGCCAGGTGAGATTCACCTCCAATGCCGGACCGTCTCCGTTGAACCCATGCTGCCCGGTGCCGACCACTGTCGTAATGATGCCGGTGTCGCGATCGACCCTACGAACTCGGTTGCTGCCCGAATCGCAAATGTACAGGTGATTGTGTGAGTCGAACGCCACACACAGCGGCAGATAGAGCCCGGCCTCCCCGCAGGGGCCGTCATCGCCGCAATAGCAGGTTTCACCGATACCGGCGAAATTGTGCAGGGTGCCTTCGTGGAAATTGATGCGGCGGATGCGGTCGGAACCCGATTCCGCAATGTAGAGCCATTGTTCGTCCTTATCCAGCGCGGCATGATGCGGAAGCGGAATCCCCGCCTTGACCGCCCGTTTGCCATCGCCGGTGCTGCGCGCTTTGCCGTTGCCGGCGAAGACTTCGATCACCCCTCCGGCCGGCCGGATTGCCGCATCCATGGACGGTGCTTGTGTTTCCACGGTGTTTCCTGAATCGTCGGTCTAGGCGCGAGGCGCGGGCTGTGGCGCTGCCGCCGCCTGATTCACGGTCACAGTCTGAGCCGGCCCCGCTGTCACAGCCGGCTGAGGTGCTGCCTGTTGCTGCTGCGCCTGAGCTTGGGCTTCGGCTTCGATTGCATCCGCTTCATGCACGGACTTCTTGAACCCCTTGATCGCCTTGCCCAACCCTTCTCCCAATTGTGGCAGCTTCCCCGCACCAAAAATAATCAGCACGATGACCAGGATCAGGATCAGCTCTGTAAATCCAAGACTCCCAAACATGGCGCGCTCCTTCGTAAAGGGTGATCAAGCCCCGGCACTGTCTTTGGCTTTCTTGGCGAACCGCTCCCTCAACCGCTTGCGGGCCTCCTCGGCCTTCTCGAACATCTTGCACTTGTCGTAGACACTGATGAGGTTGTAGTAGGCCAGCGGCTCATCGGGATTGTGCTCCACGGCATTCTCCATGACGGACACAGCCAAGTCGGTCTTCTTATGATTAAGCGCAATTTCCATCAGCTTAAAGCTGGACTCCAAATGCTTCGGGTCCAGCTCCAGGGTTCTGAGGTAGCACTGAATCCCCATATCGATGGTGTTGTAGTCTGACACCTGCGGATTGTCCAATTCGATGTAGACCCCGGCCAGATTGTACCAGGCGATCGGATCGTCCGGCGTGATCTCGACGAGCCGTTCGTAATACTCCTTCGCCTCCATATACTTCTTCTTGTCCGCATAGACCCGGCCGAGGTTGAAGAGCGCCAGGACATCGTGAGGGAATACGTCCAAGGCATGCCGGAACTCGGCCTCAGCTTCATCGGTCATATTCTTTGTGGCATAGATGGTGCCGAGATTCGAGTAATACATAGCCAAGGATCGATTCATCTCCGCACGTAACGCTTCGGCCATTTCGATCGACTTCTTCACCTCGACGAGGGCATCATCCATGCGCCCCTGGCTGAAATAAAGCTCGCCAAGACGGCAGCGGGCTTGGAAATCATCCGGTTCGGCCGCGAGCAGCTTTTCCAGTCCGGCAATTTCCTCTCCCGGGGCAAGCGGCTGATCGCCGGATTCGACAGTCGTGGTTCCCGGCTGGGTGTGGTCTGATGCGGGTGTCTGTGTATCCATGCGAGTAGGTTTCCTGGCCTTTCAGCTATGCTTCTTTTACAAGTAGTCCTTCTGACCCCCTCAACAACCGGCCGTTCGGTGCGGCTAGCGGTTCGACCACGACAGGCTTCATCCGATCCAGCGTCAGCAGCATGATCCCCAGCACGACCATCAGCGTCAGGTTGGAGAACATCAGCGCATAGCCGGCGATGAACATGAGCCCGAGGCCATACCCGGCCACTCGTCCCATCATAAGCAACTTGACGACGGTATAGGCCCAACAGAGCAGCCCGGCGATATACAACGCAAAGGGGAGATAGAACGTATAGCCCATCCCGAACTGGAAAATCCATCCGATCCCCTGCGACGCTTGCCTGATGGCCGATGCCAACGCCGGGTCATACGAATCCAGCCAGTAATCGGTGAACAGCAACGTGGTAAAGATCACCCCCGCCGTCGCCCAAAATGCAATCGCGCGGGCCCGCTGGCGCCGGTTTGTGGTCCGCAGCGAGAGCCCGTGACCATAGGCGGCAAACACAAAGATACTCGCCACCACCATCAGCGCCTCACCGGCTCGGTGGGATTCATACACCAAGGGCGGGGCGGCCACTGTGCCGGACAAACTATAGATCGTCGACATGATCTGATAATAGAGCCACCCGAATATGCCGAGAAAGTAGGTCACGACAAGGATGCGTTGCGCCCGTTCCTGATGGGTGATCAGATACTCTGCCACAAACAAGGCCAGCGTCAGCAACGCCAGGCTATTGTAGATGACGGCCCCCAGCATGCCCGGCTGAACAAAGAGAAAGGCCAGAGTCAGCAGCAACAACAGCGCGGCACAGGCGGTCCCCCCCTTGACGAGCCGGCTCGGCTCATACCGCAACACACGCAGCGCCATGGCCAGGATCAGCCCCAAAAACAGCAACACCGCCACGATATTGAGCAACCACGCTCCGACCTCGGTGAGGGTCGTGAATGTGGGGGTAATCCAGGGATGTGTTGCCGCCATTTTACTCAGATGCATGCCGAGACGGGACACCAGCCGATACAGCACCAGTTCGAAAAACGACGCCAACAGCACGAGCTTGACGGTGTATTCGAACAGGGGACCGAAATCGCCGATTTGTCCTGTCAGGCGATCGCCGATTGCCGCCGCTTTCACCACGGACGAGCCCTCCACTACCGGGCATTATATCTGTCGGGGAAAAACCGGGTCAACGCGTCCAAGCTATGAGGCGATGGGTTGCGCCGCCTGCGGCGCCGTCTCCTTGGCCTTGCCGATATACAGCAACCCGTCGGCCATCGAATAGTTGAACGGCAACTCGCAGACGACCTCGCTGATCCGTTCATACACATACTGGTACAAGCGTTCGGACTGATCCGGCGTCATGCCGCCCTGGACTTCGTAGAAAAACCCGAGGCTGAGATCCTCCGCCGAGGGACGCATGATGCGCCGGATGCCGTACTCTGCCGGATTGCTCATGATCGGCGCCTCTTTTTCCAGATCGAACAGGCAGGGCTGGCAGGAAAATCCGAGCGAGTCATGGAGCTTCTTGTTCTCCACAATGAAGTTCATGGTGTCGAGGGCTTCTGCTTCCGTCTCCGTGGGGAAGCCCACGATGATGTAGCAGTGCACCGCGATGCCGAGGTCAACGCAGTCGTCGGCAATGCGCCGGACCCATTCCTGCTTGATGCCCTTTTTCATCAAGTCCATCACACGCTGGTTAAACGACTCCAGCCCGAAGACGATCTTCAAACAGCCGGCATCCCGCATCGACGTCAGCAAATCGCGCGAGAGGTTCTTTTCGAACCGCATCTCGCAGGTCCACTTCACGTCGAGCCGCTTCTCACGCATCTGCTGGCACAGCCGTTTCGTCGGCGCCAATGCGAAACATTCATCGGTGAAGAAGAAGTGCCGTGCGCCGTACCGTTGCGTGAGCCACTCCAGTTCCTCGATCGTGCGCCCCGGATCTTTCTGCCGGAAGTTCTGATGGTCGAGCGTGAGCGCGCAGAACGCGCAATCCTTGTAATAGCACCCGCGGGAAAATTGAATCGGCAGCACCGGTTCCGGCGACAAGTATCGATCCAGCGGGAATCCGTCGTAGTTCGGCGCCGGCAATTGATTCACGTTCTCGGAATAAAACGGTTGGTTGACCGTGATCTTCCCGTTCTGCCGATAGATCAAGTTGGGGACCTTGCTGTAATCTTTCTTGCCGGCCAGCTGGTTCACCAACTCCAGCAGCGCGGTCTCTCCTTCGAACACGATGATGTCATCGGTCAGGTCAAAGAGATTCGGGCACCGTCTGACATTGTCGACAAGCCGCGTAAAAATACTCCCGCCGATTGTGACGTGCAGATCCGGCGCGGCTTCTTTGATCAACTTGCACAAGGTCAGGCCGGGAATGATCTGCGACGTCGCAGTGATCGAGACGCCAATCAGATCCGGACGGCCGTCGATGATCGAGGGAATGAACAGTTCGCGCAAGAGGCTGCGATAGGGGTTTTGCGCCTCGTCACTGACGACTTTCATCAAATCCTTCGACGAATAGATCGAGTAGCTGCTGAACTGATTGTCAACGACGGTCAACCTGGTCGGGAAATAGACCGATGACACCAATTCGAGCCACTTGTCGATCATGAACAAGCTCGCACGATAGGCATCCAGATCGTAGAACTCCTCGCCGCGCAAGGTCTCCTTGGCCAGCTCGACTCGGTCGAACAAGTACGAGAACCGGTCGAGCGAATCGGTGACTTTGACATAGTGCTCCCGGCTCCCATGCCCGGACACCCCCGACTGAGTCCGCTCCAACTCCTTCTGCTTGTCGAGCAACTGCTGATGCACCCGCGCTCCATAAGACCTGGTCAGCATGCCGTCCAACAGCTCGATGCCGAGATCCCGTTGGGAGACATTCGAGACGCCTCCTTGCCGGAGAAACCCCGTCAAGGATGGCAAACTCAAATAGGGCTGTGACGGATGCCAGGTGGGCGGAAACAGTAGAGACACCTTCATAGCGATATGAATCCGGTTATGACGACAAACCAGCGAGTTTCAAGCACAAATCCCTCTGGGTTATACCTTCCTCTCTTCTCGAAAAGCAACCTCGGCGGCCCCCTGAGAACGCCATAAAAAAGAAGGGCCCCAGACCCTATCGCCGCTTGTCAGCGGCGCGGTCCGAGGCCCTTCTGTGACTCGATGCCCTTACTCGTCTCTGTCCGGCACGCTCCTACAGCTTGAGCGTAAACCAGGTGGAAAGCGACTTCATCCCGTTGCGCTCGATGTTGCCACCGTCCCACACGGCAAACGCGACCGGAATAGACGCACCCGCCTTGAATTGCGTGTCGTTGGCATCGCCGCTTTCCAGCGTCCGCTTCACGACTACGCGCCAGGTCGGGCCGGTGTACCCGCCGCCCTTGACGGAGCCAGACGGCTCCCAGACGCCATTCCCGATCACATCCTGATGCGCCTGGGTGGTCAACGTGCTGAAGCCGTTGGCGTTCAGATCTTCCACCGAACTTACCCGCAGCGTCGGATCGGACATGATATTCCCGGACCAAATGCCGGGATTGAAGGGTCCCAGGCTCCGGCCGATCCGGTCAGGATAGGTCACGCCGCCAGCCGGTTCTTCATAGTAGTAATCCCAGAAGATGCCGGGATATTGATCGTCCACATCCCAGATTCCCGCACTGTCCTTCCCGATGTCCTTTTGCCATTCCGCATTCCACCGCCAAATGTTGGTGGTGCCTCCGGACTGCCCCATGCACTGGAACGGTGGCGCGCCGGAGAGGTTGACCGGGAACATTACGGCGACCTGGTCCCGGAAGTCCTGCGGACCGATCGTCGTATCATTCTTGGTCTGGTCGATCCACTCCAGACGCAACCCGATTTCTTTCCCGTTCGTCATGGCCTTCACGAACACCGACTGCACCGAGATGTTCGGATGCATCGGGGTGGTGATCAGCTGACCGCTCAGCGGGACCACGACACCCGGCACGCTCTCCCACACCGGGTTGGCACCGTCCATCGGGATCGGGCCCTTGACCGCCTTGGCTGGGATTGTGACCGGCTGGCTGACAGCCAGCGGCACCTGTCCCACAGTCAGCATCGCGCCGACTGCCAGGACAGAGAGCAGAATGGCAAACACCAATCCTTTATTGGTCGTCTGCATTACACGCATATGAGTCATCCCTCCTCTCTAAACAAGTGTTGCAGGCCTTGAATCCAATGCTGTCTCATCCGGGACGGGCGGCCGACGCTTAGGCGGTCCCGACCGGCCCCTTCTCTTCCTTGTCCTTGCCCTTTTCCTTCGCATCCATAAAAGACTGGGCCCCCACCTCGTTCAATAGCAAGCTCAATTCGTTCCCTTGATCCTGTGCACCACACTCATAGGTCTGACCTTCGGGCGCATTGAAGGTCGCCGGCCGATAATCGGTTTCGGTATAGGGCTGGGGGGCGACGCCCAAGTAGGCCGCCTCGAACTCCATCCACTCTGCCGTCATATCGGCCACCAGTTTGAAGAGACCGGAATCCGCTTTCTTGGCCAACATCCGGCAAAACAGCGGCACCCAACGGCCGATGTGATTCTTGACGAATTTTTTTTGGGCATCCACGACAATCTGCGTCTTTTCCGCACCGTCGTGGCACCGCGAGAAGGACTCTTTATACGCGAGAAAATGCATGAACTCGAATTCAACGCTGAGATGATCCAATCGCTCGTGAATGTCTTTGGAGAGCTCCACGCCGAACGCCTTGTAGAAACCGGCGATATCGCCCATCACATGCGACTGGGCGAACACGTGATCGTTGCCGAACAACGTTTCGTAGGGCGGACAATCGAGGGTGATGACGTTGCTGAACACACGGCGATGTTCCGACTGCAAGTCGCTGAGTTGCCAATTGGAACATTCGGAGGCAACCAGCACTTCGGCAAGATCCACATGTTTCCTGAGCACATCCAGCTTCTGCGCTGCGCGTTCTCCCCCCTGGCCGTCCAACATCGTCTTCAACGTATCCAGTGCCGCGCGACCATCTTCGACGAATTCGCCCGACCTGAGGTAATCGAGAAACTCCTCGTCTTCGGGATACAGGAGGCTCCAGGAAATCAGCAAATAGAGTTTGCTGCGGTTGAGGGCCCGTTCGACTGCGGGGGAATCCTTCAGGGCGGTAGGAACCGGTATGACGGCAGCGGGGGCTGCAACAGCGTTCGGCACCGGCTGGTTACTGGCCATCACATGATCCTCGGCATGCCACGCCCGGTGAATCTTTGCCGCCCCGGCTGAACCCAGAGGATGTCCTTTGACAAACCCTTCCCGTCCGGCGAAGCAGTGGTATGTATATGAAATGACTCAGGCAAAGTCAAGGGTGAACTGCATCCCCGATCGGGCTTTGGGCCTGTATCGTTCATGGTTGCCCTACGAGACCCCCTTCAAGCCATCCGCGCGGCTGGACACGAATCGCCACGTGATCGTTCACGGTCTTGCACACCATCTCGCAGATTCCGCATCCGACGCACGTTTCCCCCACAATCGTCAACTGCATCAACTCAAAATCCATCGCAAGCGCATGCGTCGGGCATTTCGAGACACAGGCATGGCAACCTTGTCCTGCTGTACAGAGCCGGTGGGATATGACCGCCGTTCCCATCCGCACATCAGTCACACCGCCGACCGGCTCTAAAGCCCCTGTCGCACAGGATGCGATACAGGGTAAGTCCTCGCACAGCAGGCAGGGCGATCGGTCGGCGAAGATCACCGGTGTCCCGTCCTGTTCATGGAGGCGAATCGCACCCGGTGGACAGGCTTTGACGCAATCGCCGCATATCGTGCACCGCTCCAGGAAGACCGACTCCGCGACGGCACCGGGCGGGCGCAACCAATCGACGCGGACCGGCGGCGGGGCCGGTGATTGAGCCGCATCGGCTTCTTTGGAAAACTCGAGCGCGGCCTTCGCCATCGAGCGGGCAGAATCTGTGATGAACTGGCGCCGGCCATATGAAGGATCAATCGCCATGGTTGTGAATTTCCCTGGAGGAGGGTCAAACAGGCCGTCCGGCAAACCTCAAGTAATGCAAGGCCCGCAGGCGTACCTTCGGAGGTACGTTGAGGATTCATGCGAGCCGAGAACGCAGCCGGCGGCCTGTTTCACCCTCCTCATCTACATGACGCCATCGGCACGGAGCTTATACACCTCCACACACCGGTCGCAGGCGCCGAACTCCACATCCCATCCCGGATGATTCTCGCGGATAAAATCGAGCACGTAGGGTTCGATCTTGTTCACCATATCTTCGACCCAGGAATAGGTAGGGAAACGGCACAGCGGGCAGGGAAAACCCGGCATGAGCATGATCTTGTTTTCGCTCTCCGGCACCTCGCCGCCCTCGACCTCGACGGCGCGGTCCAGCACACGGAGCGTGTCGGTCGCCATTTCAATCAACTCCGAATGGGTGAAATACGACGTCTGCCAGAGGCCCTCGAATACCGATTTCAATTGGAGCGGTGGGATCTTGCGATACCAGGAGCGGAATTCCTTGAACCGCGCCTCTTTGCTCAACATCGGCTCTTGACCGATGGCCACTAACCGGCTGTCCACACTCAAGCTCCAGAGTACCCGGTAACGCTGTAAAATCAGCGTTTCTTCGCCGGGATTCTGCCCCACTTTCGTATCCGGATCGTACCCGAACAACGGATCGATCATGTCGGAGATGTGCATCAGCTCATGGCGACAATAGCGGGTCAGCGCCGGGTCGTAGAACCGCCTCGGAATCAGCTTGATCCCGACCCCTTTCATCCCCTTGTCCTCGAAGGCGCGCGCCAAATCTTTTTCGACCGCCCCCCACTTGCGCAGAATATCGACCCCTTCCTGATCTTCCTTCAGCACACCTTTGACCAGCACGATCCCGACCTTTTCCCTCAGCAGCGGATACTCATTGAACGAATCGCGGATGATGTCCGAGAACCCCCAGATGCCGAAGAGATATTGATACAACTTTTTAAATTCCCCTTCCCGGTCTTCGAGCATGAATTTCTCGTAGATCGGGTCGGCGTGTTCATGAAACTCCTTGTAATAGGTAGGATCTCCCTCCCGCTCCGTTTTCTCGATGAAGGAGTCGATGACTTCCTGAAGCAATGCGGGCTGAAACCTGATTTCCATGACGCTCCTCGATCAATGGGAGTGACGACCGGCAGGGACCGCCCCGAGACGAGCCGGCGATCTGCGTGCACCGTGACGTTTCGACGCTGCCTTTGAATAGGCTCAGTGTCAACCCTGAGCACACCCCCTCACACCATTGAGGCGGTCGAAGGGTTGACTTGCGCGCCGGGCATCTCTTACGATCCCGCAGGCGTCGGGAAATTATACCGGCCCTGCCGATTTGCAATCAAGGACCTGGAATACTGGAATCCGCATGCGCGACCACACGATGATACCGCCCCTGTCGG
>JAYWIP010000027.1:0-6845 GCA_039794465.1 Nitrospira sp. | reverse complement strand
CGGTCGATCATCGTCTGCGTGACGACCGACTCCAGGCAAGTGGTGTTCTGCTGTTGCCGCGTCGTGGACTATCGCATCCTGCCGGGAGAATATCCACAGCTCAGCGATGGGCGCACTCGCTGACCTTCCGTCGCTGCTTGTTCCTTGCATCCAATGATGGTCCGTGTTAGCAGAAGGGCCGTCAGGACTGTTCGGTGCACCCATCCAACACATTGCAGGTACCGTGGCCTCCCAGATTTGGGCTCAACCATCGGTGATCGTCTGGACCCAGCGTCTGCTCGATAGTTTTCACCATTGGACCGGCCGTGAGTTGATCGGCAGATCTGGATCGATGGAAGACCGGGCGCACGTGCTATTCGGAGCGCCGTTCGTCGTCGTATCGCATGGGACAGACCCAGACCCGATCTTAAATTACGGTAATCAGGCGGCGCTCGATCTCTGGGAAATGGGGTGGGAGCAGTTCACGCAGACGCCTTCACGGCACACAGCCGAGCCTTTGAATCAAGAGGAACGAGCGGCGATGCTGCGGATTGCGGGCCGGCAAGGCTACTTCGAGGGCTATCGCGGCGTGAGAATCGCGTCGACGGGGCGTCGATTCCTCGTCGAAGATGCCACGGTCTGGAATGTGCTGGATCCATCAGGCCGGCGCATCGGCCAGGCTGCGACGTTTGGGCACTGGTCCTTCTTGTAGCGGTAGTGCCGAAGGCGGCTCTTTTCTTGCCTGGATTATTGTCCCATGCTATGAGTTTCTCCCATGATGTATTCCACCGTAGTGTCCGTCGCCGTCATTGCGTTGCTGGCGGCCGCAGGATGCGCCACCCAGCCGCCCGTTCAGCCGTCGATGACGGCCGACTTTCAGAAGGACGATCGGTCCGTTCTGGCGGGGGAATGGGAGTACGAAGACGGCGCGACGGTCATGCTCCGGCTGGATAACCAGGGCAACGGTACCTATCCATTCAAAAACGGGCGGTTTGAAACATCCCGGCTTGTCGACCGCACCTGGGTCGGAACGTGGTCTCAAAAGGAAAACGACCGCGAGGGTGGCTTCTCCGTGAAATTATCCGAGGACTATTCGGAAGGTCAGGGGACCTGGTGGTACATTCGGATCGGCGCCGACCGGAGGCCCACCCAAAAAGGCGGCACGTTCCGTCTCAGTAAGAAAGCCACCCTCACCAAGCGCGGCGATGACCGGCTTCCGACCCCTTGATTCGGCTTTCGCAGCGTCGCTCACACGCAGCCGGCGATCGGCTGGAGTTCCCTCATCCGCTCGTACCTGAAAGAGCTTGGAGTTGCCGGCGGACAGGACCCGGACAAGCCGGATGGGTCGCAACAATGCCGCGATAGCGTGGGTCGGGCCGGTTAAACTCGAGCATCTGTCCGTTCCCGTCAGACATCGTTCCTCCCGTCTCTTCGATCAGCAGCGCTCCCGCCGCGACATCCCATTCGTTCTCCGGTTCGCAGGTGGCAACCGCATGGATCCGGCCGCTGGCGGCAAGCGCGAGGGCCCAGGCAATGGACCGCATGGGACGGCCGGCCGCATGGGCCTCCAGAGACTTGAATCGTCCGATGTTGTGCTCCCATGGACTAAGGGCAACCACCGGGTGCCCGCCGGTTGGCTGCTCCTGCCACCATCCCGGTTTATCGTTCAAGAGGATTCCTCCGCCTCGCCTCGCGGAGAATAATTCGTTCGTCGAGGGATTGAAAATTGCCGCGACGACCGGGCGGCCTCGTTCAACGAGTGCCACGGAGATGCAAAACTCCGGCTCCCGGTTGATATACGCCTTGGTTCCGTCGATCGGATCGATCACCCACACCCGTGCTTTCTCAAGGCGAGCCGGATCGTCCGGTGATTCCTCCGACAGCCATCCATCGTCGGGAAACAATTCCAGTAGACGGCCTTGAAGAATTCCATTGACCGCCAGGTCAGCAGACGTCACCGGAGACCGGTCCGGCTTGATATGAATCTCGAAGCCCTGAGACAACAGCCGGAGCGCCTCGGCGCCCGCCGTTGTGATCGCCTCAGTCACGATGCGCAGTTCACGATCCCACGTCATGCCGGCAGAGTACCAGGGCCTGTGCCAGAAGAAAAGGATCGCAGGGCGAACGAGAGCGGGACTCCATGATGGGTTCGGATTACCTCAAAAAACCATCTTGGAAAAGGAAAAGTGCCATGGTAGGCTGCCACTCAGTATGAATTGCCGCCGCTCATCCCACTGAACGAAGGTACATCGACTCCCATGGCCACACCGTCTTTTCTTGAACCGACCGACCGCTTCATTCACCGACATCTTGGCCCGACCGACGCCGACATCCAGGAAATGCTGGCGACATTGGGGCTTCAATCCCTGGAAGCCCTCGCGGATGCGACGGTGCCCGAAGATATTCGGCTCCGCAGGCCGTTGTCGCTCCCGACGAATCGCGGCGAACAAACCGTGCTGGCCCAACTCAGAGCGCTGGCGTCGAAGAACAAAGTGTGCCGGTCGCTGATCGGCATGGGCTACTACGAATGCGTGACGCCCGGCGTGATCCAACGCAACATTCTGGAGAATCCCGCCTGGTACACGCAGTACACCCCCTATCAGGCCGAGATCTCTCAAGGACGCTTGGAAGCCCTGGTCAACTTCCAAACGATGGTCGGGGACCTGACCGGTCTGCCGCTGGCGAATGCGTCCTTGCTGGATGAAGCCACAGCAGCAGCGGAAGCGATGGCCATGTGCTACGTGATCGCCCGAGCCGCAGGCCAGGAGCGCAAGGAATTCTTCGTGTCGCGCGATTGCCATCCTCACACGATTGCGGTGTTGCGGACGAGGGCCGAACCGTTCGGCATCACGATTCGCACCGGCGTGACTACCGCCGCTGATTGCACGGACAGCCGGCTTTGCGGCCTGCTCCTGCAATACCCGGCCACGGACGGCTACGTGGGCGACTTCGGTGACATTGTGGCAAAAGCGCATGCGGCCGGCGTGCTCGTCGTCGTGGCGACCGATCTCCTCGCCCTGACGCTACTCCGTTCTCCCGGCGAGTTCGGCGCCGATATCGCCGTCGGGTCCACGCAACGGTTCGGCGTGCCGGTCGGGTTCGGCGGGCCGCATGCCGCCTTTCTGGCCACCAAGGAAGAGTACAAACGCCAGATGCCGGGACGCCTCGTCGGCGTCTCGAAAGACGTGACGGGGAAACCGGCCATCCGGCTCTCGCTCCAGACGCGAGAACAGCACATCCGGCGGGAGAAAGCGACAAGCAACATCTGCACGGCCCAAGTGTTACTCGCCGTCATGGCCGGCATGTATGCGGTGTACCACGGCCCTGAGGGGCTGCGACGTATTGCGACGCGCGTGCGCGGGCTCACGCTGGTGCTCGCGGAAGGGTTGCGGCGGCTTGGATTCGACGTCTTGCCGAAAGTTTTCTTTGATACGATTCGAGTCCCCCTGGCCCGAAACCACTCGGATCAGATTGCGGCGCGGGCGAACGAGCAGAGCATCAATCTCCGCCGCTATGACGACGGCTCTATCGGGTTGTCGCTCGACGAAGTCAGCTCGGAAGAAGAAGTCCGCCACCTGCTGGAAATCTTCGTGGGGCATGACCGGCTGCCCTTCACGCTCTCGGAGCTCGTGGCGAGTGTCGACCTGGCCTATCCCGAATCCTTGGCCAGAACGAGCAAGTATCTGACGCATGAAATCTTCAACCGTTTTCACTCCGAGCATGAGATGCTCCGGTACCTCCATCGCTTGCAGGCGAAGGATCTCTCGTTGGTACATTCCATGATTCCGCTGGGGTCCTGCACGATGAAGCTGAATGCGACCTCCGAAATGCTGCCGGTGACCTGGCCGGAGTTCGCTCGGCTGCACCCATTCGCCCCTGAGGAGCAAACCCTCGGCTATCGGGAGATGATTGACCAACTCGCCGCATGGCTGGCGGAGATCGCGGGATTTGCCGCCTTCTCGATGCAACCGAACGCCGGCTCGCAAGGGGAATATGCGGGCCTGATGGTGATTCGGGCTTACCATCGGTCCAGAGGAGAAACCCATCGGGACGTCTGTTTGATCCCCGTGTCGGCCCATGGGACGAATCCCGCCAGCGCTGCGATGGCCGGTATGACGGTCGTCGTCGTCGCCTGCGACACACATGGCAACGTCGACCTCACCGACCTGGAAGCCAAGGCAGCTGAACACCGAGACAGGCTGGCCGCGGTGATGCTCACCTATCCATCTACCCACGGTGTCTTTGAGGCAGGTGTCCGACGGGTCTGCCAGATCGTCCATACCCATGGCGGCCAGGTCTACATGGACGGCGCGAACATGAACGCCATGGTCGGCCTCTGCCGTCCCGGCGATATCGGCGCGGATATCTGCCATCTCAATCTCCACAAGACGTTCTGCATTCCGCACGGCGGCGGCGGCCCAGGCGTGGGCCCGATCGGCGCGGCGCAGCACCTCGCGCCGTTTCTACCGGGACATCCCGTCACGAAGCTCGGAGGGCCGGACGCCATCGGGCCCGTGTCGGCGGCCCCCTTCGGCAGCGCCGGCATTCTGCCGATTTCCTGGGTGTACATCGCCATGATGGGGCGCGACGGGCTGACCAAAGCCACGCAGGTGGCCATCCTCAACGCCAATTACATGGCCAAGCGGCTGGAAAAGCATTACTCAATTCTTTATGCGGGCGACGCCGGACTGGTCGCGCACGAGTTCATTCTGGATCTGCGGGAGTTCAAGGACCGCGCCGGGGTCGAGGCGATGGACGTTGCGAAGCGTCTGATGGACTACGGCTTCCACGCACCGACCGTCTCGTTCCCGGTCCCCGGTACGCTGATGATCGAGCCGACGGAAAGCGAAACCAAGTCGGAGATCGACCGGCTGTGCGACGCGCTCGTCCGCATCCGCGCCGAGATCCAAGAGATCATCGACGGCCGCCAGCCGCGCACGAACAATCTTTTGAAAAACGCGCCCCACACAGCGTCCCTCGTGACCGCCACGGAGTGGAAGCGCCCCTACAGCCGCGAGCAGGCAGCCTTTCCCGCGCCGTGGATCGGCAGCAGTAAATTCTGGCCGAGCGTCAGCCGCATCGACGAAGCCTATGGCGACCGTCATCTCGTCTGCAGTTGTCCGCCGATTGAAAGCTATCAGTCGTAATCCGCATGACCCATAACGGCTTGTCGTGACATCACTTGCGCAACCGTTCCTCGTGAAGCGTATCTCGTATCTCGCAAACCTGAGCTATGACTCACTGGTCACCAATCATTGGAAGCTCCTCCGCCCATTGACCACTGACCTTTTCGCGCTTCACGCTTCACGAACGACGCTTCACGAGGAGGCCCTATGACCGATATCGGACGCCGAGACTTCTTGGTGCGTACGGGTTTAGCCTTGGGGGCCGCGGTGTGGGCGCAGGCGTGCCCTCGCGCGTTCGCCGATCAGCAACCCCCAACGGGTCGGTTCCAGGACTGGGGTGATCTTCGGGCGAAGTTCAAGCTCTCTCCGCGGCTCATCCATCTCGCGGCATTCTTTCTTGCCTCCCACCCCACCCCGGTGCGCGAAGCGATCGAACGGCATCGTGCCGGCCTTGATGCGGATCCCATCGGGTATTGGTTTGAACATGAAGAGAAACAGGAAGCGCGGGTCCTCCAGGCTGCTGCCGATTATCTGGGAGGGAGTCCCGCCGATATTGCTCTCACCGACAGCACCACGATGGGGCTGGGCCTGCTCTATGGCGGGCTCGCGCTTCGCGGCAGCCAGGAAATCCTGACGACGACACACGACCATTATTCCACGGAAACCTCCCTGCGCCTGCGCGCCGAACGGACAGGGGCCACCGTGCGGCAGATCCCCCTGTATCGTGCGCTCAAGACCGTCTCGCGCGACGAGCTGGTGGAGTCTCTGCGAACGGGCATCGCTCCCGCCACGCGCATCGTCGCCGTCACCTGGGTCCATTCCAGCACGGGCCTCAAATTGCCGATTCATGAGATGGCTCGCGCGATCCAAGACATCAATCGATCCAGAGGTGAGCAGGACCGGATCATCTTCTGCGTGGACGGCGTCCATGCCTTGGGGGTTGAAGACTTCCTTGTGAGCGAACTGGGCTGTGATTTTCTGGTCGCCGGCGCCCACAAATGGATGTTGGGTCCGCGCGGGACCGGCCTCGTGTGGGGCCATCCGACTGCGTGGCCCGTCACTCGGGCCATCATTCCAACCTTCAACTCCCAGGCCTATGATCTCTGGATGGAGAACCAATCCTCGAAGAATCTCCCGCAATCTGTTCACATGACACCGGGTGGGTTCCACTCATTTGAGCATCGGTGGGCGTTGGATGAAGCGTTCATGTTTCATCAGGCGATTGGGAAATCCAGGGTGACACAGCGCATCTACGAATTGAACCAGCAACTGAAGCAGGGCTTGGCCGCCATGCCGCATGTCACGGTCCAGACACCGATGTCGCAAGACCTCTCGGCTGGGATCGTCTGTTTCGAAGTGGCCGGTCTGTCGCCTCGCGCGGTGGTGGAGAAACTCCGTCAACGAGGGATTGTCGGCAGCGTCACGCCCTACGCAACGAAATACGTCCGGCTCGCGCCAAGTCTCATCAACTCGCCAGATGAAATCGACCGCACACTGACAGAGATCAGACACCTTCGCTCAGCGTAGAGAACAAGCCCACACCGCCTCGGGAACAATCCTATACGACCCTCATGCCGCACCCCCTGGCCGTGAATCATGAAGAATAATTCATCATCTCCTCATAGACCCTTCATAGAGCAGGCGTAGATTGCTCACAAGAAAGCGGAGGGGGGTGAGGAACTATGGTGGCATTGATTATCGGGGTGTTGGTAGGCAGCGCCGTGTGGGCAGCCATCTATG
>JAYWIP010000026.1:0-2526 GCA_039794465.1 Nitrospira sp. | reverse complement strand
TCGACGAACGGAGTGCAGGGGGGCGTGACCGCCTACCTGTACGACGCTATGGACCGTACGACACGCATCACGCAATCAGGCATAGGTGTGGCCGCGAAGCGTGTCGATGTCGGATACAACGAGACCGGGGATATTACATCGATCGTGCGGTTTGCCGACTTGACGGGCAATACCGAAGTGGCGGAAAGCCTCTACGCGTATGACACGCTGAATCGTATGGCGAGCATCACGCATCGGAACGCTGCAGACGGTCCGCTCGCTACCTATGGCTTAACGTATGATTTGGGAGGCAGGATCACGACGATTACGGATCCGGACGGAACAACGAACTATGCCTATGACGCCCTTGATCGGCTAACAGGAGTCGACCATTCCGACGCGGTGAATCCCGACGAAGCCTACCAATACGACGCCAATGGCAACCGGCTGTCCTCGCATCTGCACGGGCAGGGGTATCAAACCGGATCCGGTGATCGCGTGACCAGCGACGGAACATTTGAATACCTCTACGACGGCAAGGGAAATCTCGTTCGCCGGACGACGATTGCCTCGGGGGCGGTGCGCGAGTTTATCTGGGACGACCGCAGCCGCCTCGTCGAAGTCGAAGATCGAGCGGCGGCGGGCAGCCTGGCCACCAATACGGTGCGGTTTGCCTATGATGTGTTCAATCGCCGGATTGCGAAGTTTGTCGATTCCGACGGGGCCGGGCCCGGTACGGGGCAGATCGACTATTTTGTCTATGACGGCGCCGATGTGGTCATGGAGTTTCGCGATCCGGATGGAGCCGGGGCGGCGACGCCGCTCCTCGCCCGACGCAACCTCTTCGGCCCAGGACAGGATCACGTGCTCGCCACGCAGGACGGCGCCGGCAACACACGTTGGATGCTGTCCGATCATCAAGGCTCCGTACGGGACATGGTGGACAACAGCGGCACGGTCGTGAATCACATCACCTATGACTCCTACGGCAACGTGGTGGCGCAGAGTAATGCGTCACAATCCAGTCGCTATCTCTATACAGGGCGGGAGTACGACCAAGAAACCGGTCTGCACTACTATCGGGCCAGGTACTATGATTCGCAACAGGGGCGGTTCATCAGCGAAGACCCGATCGGGTTTTTCGGCCGAGACCTGAATCTCTACCGATATGTCGGTGGTAATCCTATCCAGTTCAGGGATCCGTCTGGACTGGAGCCCAACATCAATCTGCTGAATGCGTCTCAAGCTCCGGGGGCAAGTGCTATTCCAGCTTCATCGGTTGTCTCATTACCGATTGTGGGGGATGTGACAAGGGGAGACTTCACCGTGGTTGGGCACGGGAACGAAGCAGGAACCGCCATCGTCATCAGCGAGACGGACAAATCCGGCAAGACGGTGAGCCGGGAACTGAATGCCGACGAGGTGGCAGACCTGATCAAGAAGAACGAAAAGTATCGACCAGGTCAGAAAGTGAAGCTGTTTGTGTGCAATTCCGGAAAACAGCTTGCCAAGGATGTGGCGAAGAAATTGGACGCGAAAGTTGAAGCACCGACAGGAGAAACCAAAATTATTCAGGGATACGATCGCCCTGTGCCAGTACCCGGCACCAAGTGGGTCACGTTTAGCCCATGAGCATGAGAATATCCCAGAATCTCCTGGACTGCGGACAAACACAATCGATCGCCGCGTGATGGTGTCTGCTTCGCGGGAGGTGCAAGGGCAATGGGGGGACTCAGTATTTTCAAATGGACGAGGATGACCAATGAGCCTAGCCCAACTCTTCTTTCTGAAAGAAACCTTTCGCGAGAATCTCCGCCGGTGGCGGCGCGCGTCCTTCGTCACACGTCCATCGGCAGTTTTCTTTGCCAATTCAACATTGAACATTCAGGACTCAGCACTCAGGACTCGGCACTTTGCATTGGAAGCTCTGGAGCCGCGGCTGCTGCTCTCGGTCGTTCCGATGGAGGCCAGCCAGCAGGAGGCGGTGCTCGAACCGGCAGCCGTCACCGTCCCGCCAGGAAATCTGCCGAGCCTTGATGTCGATCTGAACGGCCAGGCCGATGCGCTCTCCGATGGGATTGTGATCATCCGGCACCTGTTCGGGTTTACGGGCAATGCGTTGGTGGATGGCGCCGTCGATCCTCAGGGCCAACGGACGGACCCTGCCGCGATCCAGAATTATCTGAACTCCATTCAGAGTGCGCTCGATGTCGATCTCAATCAGCAGGCCGATGCGCTCTCCGACGGCATTGTCATCATTCGCAATTTGTTTGGCTTCACCGGCACCGCGCTGACCGACGGCGCGATCGATCCGGATGGGAGTCGGACCGATCCTGCCGCCATCGCCGCCTTCCTCGACAACCTGAACCCGCAGCGGGAGCAAGTTGCGCCGCTCGTGACCGCGGGCTTGCTGCAGGACACCGGCGTCAGTGCGACCGACGGCATCACTTCGAATCCTGCGATCACCGGCGCCATTGCGGATATCAATCCGATAGTGAGCTTCACCGCCGGGTTCGATGCGACACCGATTGCCAACTTTGTGGACAT
>JAYWIP010000025.1:0-17581 GCA_039794465.1 Nitrospira sp. | reverse complement strand
TCCCGCAGCTTGGTCACAATCTCAATAACCTTCTTGATCGTATAGTCAATCTCTTCGTCGGTGTTGAATCGGCCCAGGCCGAAGCGGATCGACGAATGGGCAAGTTCCACGCCGACCCCGAGTGCACGCAGCACATACGATGGTTCCAGTGTGGCCGAGGTGCAGGCCGAGCCGGATGAAAGCGCGATGTCTTTCATGCCCATCAGCAGCGATTCACCTTCGACATAGGCGAAGGAGATGTTCAGATTGCCCGGCAGCCGGTTGGTGGGATGGCCGTTCAGGTAGCTTTCTTCCAATCCTTCCATGATGGCGGCTTGGAGCCGGTTGCGCATGGCTGTGAGGCGAGCGGATTCCGCCGCCATGTTCTGCTCACAGAGCTCGCAGGCCTTGCCGAATCCGACGATCAACGGCACCGGTAAGGTGCCGGACCGCATCCCGCGTTCGTGTCCGCCGCCGTCCATTTGCGCGACCAGTCGGACCCGAGGATTCCTTTTCCTCACGTACAGCGCGCCGACTCCCTTGGGGCCGTACATCTTATGGGCTGTGAACGACATGAGGTCGATGCCCATGGCCTGCACGTCGACGGGAATCTTTCCGACGCCTTGCGTCGCATCGCAGTGGAACAGGATGCCTTTTGCTTTGGCGATTTTTCCGATCTCCTGGACCGGATTGATCGTGCCGATTTCGTTGTTGGCCAGCATCACGGAAATCAAGATGGTCTTGTCCGTGATCGCGCTGCGGACGTCGTCGGGATTGACCATGCCGTATTTGTCGACCGGCAAGTAGGTGACCGTTGCCAGCCCCTTGGCCTCAAGCGACTTAGCCGTATCGAGCACGGCGCGATGTTCCGTGGACGACGTGATGATATGTGTCCCTTTCTCCTTGTACATCTCCAGCACGCCCTTCACGGCCAGGTTGTCCGATTCCGTGGCCCCGCTGGTGAAGACAATCTCTTTCGAGTCGGCGTTAATCAGTTTAGCGATCTGCTTACGGGCCTGCTCCACGGCTTCTTCCGCCTCCCAGCCGAAGGCATGGTTGCGGCTGGCGGCATTGCCGAATTTTTCGACGAAATAGGGGAGCATGGCGTCCAGCACGTGCGGATCCATCGGGGTGGTCGAATGGTTGTCGAGAAAAATCGGAAGCTTCATCGGTCAACTCCTTGTGCTGAGGGCGACTGAATGGTGATCAAGGGCGTGCCGCCCATCATATCTTGCAGGGTCATGCTGTTCAGCAGTTGATAGATACTGTCTTGCACTTTGAGCAGCGGTGTGCGGATATTGCAGTGCTCCCGCTGCATGCAGAATTCACCGTCCTTTTCGTGCGAGCAGTCGGTGAGTCCCAACGGGCCTTCGATGCTCTCAAGGATCTGCGCAATTGTGATCTGTCCCGCGTTCCGGGCGAGCAGGTATCCGCCCTTGGGACCGTTGTGACTTTCGATCAGGCCGTTCTTAGACAGGGCTTGGAGTACCTTTGCCAGCAGTTCCAATGGAATGTGGTACTCCTCGGCGATCTCCTTCGTATTGACGACGCGGCCCGGCGTCACATCGCCGAATTGAACGGAAGCGATATGCTGGAGTGCCATGAGGGCATAGTCGGCTTTTTTTGAGATCTTCAACATGTCTATTGCCGATCGATCCTATCGGAGACTATAATGATCTCCGATCATTTAGGTCGGATAAACAATATCACGCAGGTTTCTAGGCTGTCAACATAGAGTCGGATTAGGTTGCGAAGAAAGGAACAACGGGATGGGCGGGACAAATCCCTATATTGAAAAAGCCAACTACGAGCTTCCAAAGACCGAATTTACTGTGACGTATATTCAGCCGGACGGCGCGTGTACCAAAGTGACCGTCGATCCGGCTAGAATTCCGTATGGTGAGACCGGACTTCCCGGAAGCCTTCTGGATATTGCCATGGGAAATGGGGTGGACTTGGAACACGTCTGCGGAGGGGTCTGTGCCTGCTCGACCTGTCACGTGGTGGTCAAGCAAGGACTCGACAGTTGCAACGAAGGCACCGATGATGAGTTTGACCAGCTTGATGAAGCGCCGATGACCACGCTGCAATCACGACTGGGTTGCCAGTGTGTGCCCAACGGCACGACAGACATCGTCGTCGAAATTCCGTCGGTCAACAAGAACCTCGTCCGGGAAGGGCATTGAACGGAGCAGTCTTTGGTCACTGGTCGTTGAGATTATGAGAAAGAAGCCTCGAGCCACAGTCTCCCAATGACCATTGACCGATGACCCATGACGCTTGTCAGTCGTACGCTTCCGTCTTCACTTCCTTCCGGTCATAGCCCGCTTCGATAAACCAACTCCGCAAGGGATGCACAAACCCTCTTCTCCCGCAGAGCATCGGGATGACTTTGGATTTGCCCTCGATCAGCGGCTGCAGCATGCTGATCGTCAATGCCACAGCCGACTCTTCACTCGACGCCACGAGAGGCAGGTATCGAAATGAGGCACGCATCACAGCAAGTGAGAGCAGTTCCTGATGATAGAGCAGCTCGTCTTCCGCCGGTCCGACCGCAATCGTGAGAACCGGAGGAGTTTCCCGATGGGCATGCAAGGCTTTCACCATGCACCTGACTGGGACTAGGCCGGTGTAGTGCGTGACGAACAGCAATTCCCGATCGAGCAGTTTGGGCAGCACGAAACTGCCGTAGGGCCCTGACACAGACACTTCGTCGCCGGCCCTAAGCCGGTAGAGATAACCCGAGCCCGTTCCCTGCGCGACCCGGTCAAATACCAGGGTCAATTCGCCGGACGGTGATTCCGGAGTTGCCAAGGAATAGGCGCGGTTGAGCGGCGGTGTCCTTCCGACCGGTAATTTCAAGGATACCCATTGGCCGGGCTGAAAGGAGAGCTTTTGGGGTTTCGGCAGGAGGATCAGTTGACGGACGTTGGGAGTCAGATCGGTAACGGAAAGCACCTTGGCAGTCTGTGTTGGTTCCGCCATGCCTCTTCCTATGGCAACTTCATAGCAGAAGCCCAGCCCGGAAGAAAGAGCGAGATACCGTCTATTCTGTACAACACTTTTCCGTGCATGCTATAGAGATGCCAGCAAAAACCGTCATTCGTCCGGGTTCATCATGACGCAAGTTCGCGTTCGATTTGCTCCAAGTCCGACCGGGTTTCTCCATATTGGAGGGGTCCGTACGGCTTTATTCAATTGGCTGTTCGCCCGCCAGCAGTCTGGGAAATTCATTCTCCGCATCGAGGATACGGACCAAAGCCGTTCGACTGAGGAATCTATTAAAGCAATCAGTGAGGGCATGAGATGGGTCGGGCTCGACTGGGACGAAGGCCCCTTCCGTCAGACCGAGCGGATGGATGCGTATCGCAGTCATGCGCTGAAGTTGTTCGAACAGGGCCAGGCGTACTGGTGTGTGTGCAAGGCGGAGGAGTTAGAGGCTCGGCGTAAAGATGCCGAGGCCAAAGGTCTCTCACCCCGCTATGACGGCCGTTGCCGTCACCGTGGGATCGCGACGCCGACCGGAGAAGCAGCGCTCCGCTTCAGAGCGCCGCAAGAAGGACAGACCGTCGTCGAGGATCTGATTAAGGGCAAGATCGTCTTCGACAATACCGTCTTAGACGACCTCATCATCCTGCGTTCCAATGGCTATCCTACGTATAATTTTTCCGTGGTGGTCGATGACGCGCTGATGCAGATCACCCACGTCGTTCGAGGGGATGACCATCTGACCAACACACCGCGACAGGTGCCGATCTTCCAGGCGCTGGGGTTCCCTATCCCTCGCTTTGGGCACTTGCCGATGATTCTAGGATCGGACAAGACTCGGCTCTCGAAGCGCCATGGCGCGACCTCCATCATGGCGTACAAAGAGATGGGTTATCTGCCGGAGGCGATGGTGAACTATCTGGCCCGGCTCGGCTGGTCCCATGGCGATCAGGAAATCTTCACGCGGCAAGAGTTGATCGAAAAGTTTTCCTGGAAGCATGTGCAAACGTCGGCAGCCGTCTTCAATCCCGACAAATTGCTGTGGATGAATGCGGAATATATCAAGACCAGTCCACCCGGCCAGGTCGCCGAGGTGCTGGTGCCCTTGCTGGAACAGGCCGGGTTGGGGGATGAGGTTCGAAAGGTGGCCGCCGAATGGCTTGCCCAGCTCGTCGTGTTGGTCAAGGAACGAACGAAGACGCTCGTCGAGATGGTCGAGTGGGTCAAGCCGTATTTCGGCGAGGCGGTGATGTATGAGGAAGAAGCGGCCAGGAAATTTCTGACACCTGCGATGGCGCCGGTTCTTCAGAATCTCCTGGCTCGGTTCGAGGCCCTCCCAGGTTTTTCCAGGTCGTCATGGGAAGAGGGTTTCAAAAAACTGGTTGAGGAAGAAGGGATCAAGATGGGCCAACTGGCCCAGCCTGTCCGAGTCGCCCTCACCGGTCGGACCGCGAGCCCAGGTCTCTTTGAAGTCATGGAGGTCTTGGGGCGAGAACGCACACTCATCCGTCTGCGGCAGGGGATCGCACGCGCGAAAGCCGGTCCGTCTTGACGCGCGCAGCCGTCGTATATTACGTTGAACGCCGGTTGGGGGATCGTCTAGCGGTAGGACGTCAGTCTCTGGATCTGACTACCTAGGTTCGATTCCTAGTCCCCCAGCCAATCTTTCCCAGCCCTTACCGTCAGGGGTTCATTTCCGTACCGCGCTGGGGGATCGTCTAGCGGTAGGACGCCGGCCTTTGGAGCCGGCTACCTAGGTTCGATTCCTAGTCCCCCAGCCATTTCTTTTCCAGCACCATCCTGTACTGATCCAGTCTTTACTTCAGCGATGCCATGTCGATGACGAACCGGTACCGCACGTCGCTTTTAAGGACGCGCTCGTAGGCTTGGTTGACCTGCTGGATTGGAATCACTTCGACGTCGGATTCGATCTTGTGCGTGGCGCAGAAGTCGAGCATCTGTTGTGTTTCTTTGATGCCGCCGATGAGGGAGCCGGCCAGACGCCGCCGCTTGAATATGAGCGAGAATGCCTGCACCGGAGCCGGCGTTTCGGGTGCGCCCACGAGAATCATGGTGCCGTCCGTCTTGAGCAGGTTCAAATAGACATTATAATCGTGCGGAGCGGATACGGTATCGAGAATGAAGTGGAAATATCCTTGGAGTTTGCTCAAGGTCTGGGAGTGTGACATCACCGCGAAATTCGCGGCCCCCAAGCGCTTTGCATCCTCCCGTTTGTTCTCCGACGTGCTCAACACCGTGACCTCGGTTCCCATTGCGTTGGCGATTTTCACGGCCATGTGGCCGAGCCCACCGAGGCCGACGACGGCCAGTTTGTGATACTTCCCCACCCCCCATTGGCGCAGAGGGGAATACGTTGTAATGCCGGCACAGAGCAGCGGTGCGGCTCCGGCCGGTGAGAGCGCTGAGGGGATGCGCAAGACATAGTTCTCGTCCACGACGATCTGGGTCGAGTAGCCGCCTTGTGTGACCCGGCCTGCTTTGTCCTGTCCACTGTAGGTCCAGAGCGTCCCGCCCTCGCAATACTGTTCCAGGCCTTCGCGGCACGCCGTACAGGTTCGGCAGGAATCCACGAAGCAGCCGACACCGGCGCGATCACCGACTTTGAAGGCGGTCACCGCCGTGCCGACTTGCGCGACTGTTCCGATGATCTCATGCCCCGGCACCATCGGAAACAAGGAGATGCCCCATTCGTTGCGGGCTTGATGAATGTCCGAATGGCAAATTCCACAGTGCGAGATTTCGATACGGACATCGTGGTTGCCAACCTCTCGCCGTTCAAAGGCAAACGGCTGCAAGGCGGCTTTCGCGGTCAATGCGGCGTAGCCTTTGGTCGCGAGCATTCATCACCTCCCCGGTAAGTCGTTAACGAAGCCGTTGGGACTTTTCGATCTTGGCCCAGGCGTCCTTGAGCGAGACAGTGCGGTTAAAGACCGGTGTCTGTGCCGAAGAATCCGGGTCCACACAGAAGTATCCCTGGCGCTCGAACTGAACGCGTGTGCCCGGTTGGACCCCACGGAGGCTGGGCTCGACCACGCAGTCGGCGAGGCGTTCGAGGGATTGGGGATTGAGATAGTGGGTCCAATCCTGATCGGGCGTGACTTTCGATAGGTCGGCGGTCAGGAGAGGATGATACAAGCGTACTTCCGCCGGAACCGCATGGGGGGCGGACACCCAGTGAATCGTGGCCTTCACTTTTCGCTGTTCGTGAGATGCCCCGCTCTTGGTCTCCGGGTCGTACGTACAATGCAGTTCCGTGATCACGCCGGTCTGCGGATCTTTCACGACCCCCACGCACTTGATGATATAGGCATAACGCAGCCGGACTTCCCGGCCCGGCGCCAGGCGGAAAAACTGCTTGGGTGGGTCTTCCCGAAAATCGTCCTGCTCGATGTAGAGCGTTCTGGAAAAAGGGACTTGCCTGATGCCCGCCGACGGGTCTTCCGGATTGTTGACGGCATCCAACTCCTCTACTGTCTGCTCAGGATAATTATCAATGATGACCTTCAACGGCTTGAGAACCGCCATCACGCGGGGTGACCGCTTATTCAGATCCTCGCGAATGAAATGCTCAAGCAGCTGCATTTCAACTACGGCATCCCGTTTGGCCACGCCGATATGCTCACAGAAGGCGCGGATGGCGTCCGGGGTGACGCCTCGGCGGCGGAGCCCTTTAAGGGTCGGCAGGCGCGGATCGTCCCATCCGGCAACCAGGTTCTTTTCAACCAGCTCGAGCAGCTTGCGCTTGCTCATGACGGCGAAGGTGAGGTTGAGCCGGGCGAATTCGATCTGCTGCGGGCGGTGAGGGGCATCGGTTTCTGCGACGACCCAGTCGTACAGCGGACGGTGATCCTCGAATTCCAGGGTGCAGATCGAATGCGTGATTCCTTCAATTGCATCGGACAGGGGATGCGCAAAATCGTATGCGGGATAAATGCACCAGGCGGTTCCCGTCCGATAATGAGCGGCATGCCGAATACGATAGAGGACCGGGTCGCGGAGATTGATGTTGGGAGACGCCATGTCGATCTTGGCGCGTAACACATGCGTCCCGTCCGGGAACGTGCCTGCCCGCATGCGCTCGAACAGCGCGAGGCTTTCTTCCACGGGGCGGTTTCTGAACGGGCTGTTTCGTCCCGGGTCGGTGAGGGTTCCACGGTAGTCCCGCATCTGATCTGCGGAGAGGCTATCGACGTAGGCCTTGTCCTTCTTGATCAACGTGACGGCGAAGCCATAGAGCCGCTCGAAATAGTCCGACGCATAAAACAGCTTGTCGTGCCAGTCGAACCCGAGCCACCGGACATCTTCTTGAATCGCCTCGACGTATTCGGGATCTTCCGTGGTTGGGTTCGTATCATCGAATCGCAAGTGGCAGATGCCGCCGGGATTCTCGTTGGCGATGCCGAAGTTGAGGCAGATTGACTTGGCATGGCCGATATGGAGATACCCGTTCGGTTCAGGGGGGAATCTGGTCACGACTCGACCGGCATGTTTGCCGGCGGCGCGATCCGCCGCGACGAGTTCGCGAATAAAGTCCGAAGGGCCAGCCGGCGTCGGTGTCGTCATAACGTGGTATTGGGCCGTAATGCGTGCTGGGATATCAAGGCAGTTCTATCACAAGCGAGCCGGGAGGAGAAACGGGAATAGCTCAGGGCTGCGGCTCCGTCATTTGCGGGTTGGCCATCTGCATCACATTAAAGTCTTTTTGCGCGAGAAGGTGGCCCTCCATTCTCAATCGGAATTCATACCGGCCGGGAGCAGGCAAGATTAAGGAGGGGATATTGATGCCGAAATCGGAAATCTGCAGGCGATCCAAGATGAGGATGTTGGGGAGGGTAGCGCGGCAGACCAATTGTTCGTCGTTGAGGTAGATCAAATCGATGTCGAAATGGTACGTACCCTCGGCGTCCGTCAAGCAAAAATACAGCCCCATATGCTGGTGCTGGAACGGGAAGATGGCGGCTTGGAGGTGTGTGAAGATGCCGATCAGGCTCTTCTTCCTTGTCAGACTGTCCTCAATCACCTGATCGCAGACCAGGAAGGCTTGGACACTGGGCTTGATGATGTCGGGCATAGAGAGAGTCTATAGAAGTTTCAGCAAACCCAAAAACGTTTCTCATGTTCTTGCACGACGATCATCATGCAGGTGGGCTTCCTGAGACATCCACGGCGAGATCAGGGTACCATCGCACTTTCGTTTCCATGGCGGTCAGTGGCCGTCACGCAGATGCGGACAGACTGTTCCACTTTCACCTGAACCGGTACGGTAATCGTCTGAGAAATTTCCCCTCCGCCCGTCGGCTTGGTTGCGGGTATGTCCTTGGCCAGGACGCGTCCGCTGCCCAGGTCGTAGTAAATGGTGGTCTTGGCCAGATCGGTGAGGGGGCTTCCTACTATGCTCACGGACGGTTCCGTGTAAGAAATCTTCACCGACTGTTTTGTCGCACTGACATTCGTCTGGACTGAACTCGGACATCGGACCGGGGTCGGTTGAACCTCCGCTAGGCTGGCGCATCCCGCAGTTACGCTTAGCAGGCACAGAATGGGGAGTGCTACATTGTTTCGAAAGGGGTGAAACCGGATTGGCGAGAGAGGGGCCTTCATGGTGCACACTCCTTTCTGCCGGGGATGTCTGCGAGTTCTGATCCAACCCACAAATGTTCTCCTCACTCTTATAGGCGCGGCGGGCAAGAGTCGCAAGTCCGGAAGGGCGGCTTCGTTGCAAACTGAAAAGCGCTTATGCTACGGTCCAAGTCTCTTACGAGTTTCGGATGGTCCCATCGTCTAGCCTGGCCTAGGACGGAGCCCTCTCAAGGCTTAAACACGGGTTCAAATCCCGTTGGGACCACCACACCGCACTTCGTGAGAGCCGGTCGCTCTTTAGAGCTGTATCGTCATTGTTGCGACCGGATAGAGTCTTCAACCCACTGGCTTCACCATTCAAACCAAGCTTGCTCGACCCGTGCGTTCCTCTTCCATTGACACGCACGGACAAGCCCTCAAGTGGCTCCCGTATAGATCCCGCACTTTGTGCGTACCGCCGGCTCACCAGGCGAAGCCTCTCTTCAATTGATGCCCCCGGATAAACACCTCCAGTGGTTTTCCCTCACTTCCGCACGCTCGACCTAAAGCCGTTAGCGATGTATCCGATCCGATTCACTTGAATCCGTTTGTGTCCAGTCGTTTTGGATACAGCTAGCCATCAGTTCGTGCGCAGCGGTGATGTGTAGCCACGAATCAATGTTGAAATCGAACCGGTTTCCTGCCGGGTTCTTCTGTAGTTTCTCAGTGTCGTCAGGGCGCGGAGATCATGAGCATGCTCCTTGCTGTTAGCCCATATTATTCATGAACACTTCTACTGCAACCGCCGATACGCCGCTGCGACAAGCTTGGCCGCGGCCTGTCTGCGGCCAAGCGGGCAGGCTCGCCCCTCGTGACCTCGACATACTGTTTCAAGTATGCCTCAGTCTCTCGGGTCTCCGCGTGCCCGTCTCGCTTGGCGTCTTGGCGGTTTCGTCACGAACCGTCATGAGTAATGTGGGCTTGAGCCGGCTCATGTCTAACGTATGGATTCGGTACTATTCATGCTGATCAGGGAGGTGCATGTGTGAGAAGAAATAGACGAGGATTTCAGCTTCTCAACGGATTTGGGCATTCCTCCATGGTTTCTCCCCCACTTCATCAGACGGTCAGTCTGTGCCAGACGCAGCATGAACGGTCTTCTGAAAGGATCGTCGGACATCTCACTCAGCTCATTTCCGAGATCCACCGGATGATCGATGGCCTTCATCAAGGTGTCATACAGGAGTTCGATTTGACCGCTGAACTCAGCGCACTCCAGGCGGCGTTCGAGCGAATCGGGAATCTACGAATGACGCTGGCCCTTCATCCGGCGGCAATTGAGCTGTTGACTCAGCAGGAAGCGAGGGAAATTCTGCACATTGTGCGGGAGGCGCTTGGTACCCGTGTGCGTGATGCCCGGGTGACCCACGCGACGGTGTCGATCCGAAAACGCGGCACCCGAATCCGTGTGCGTATCTGCGACGATGGCGCCGGACTCGTGAGGGTGGACGGTCGGATTCCAGGCGATAGCATGGCGCTGATCAAATCTCGCGTGCGGAAGCTCAGGGGCACTATGCGTCTGCTGGTTAAGGAAGGTCGAGGTGCCCGGCTTCTCGTCGAGTTCTCGTTGGAGCCGATTCTTGTTTCCGTGTGACACGATCCAGTTCAATGATCCATCCTTCCCTTCGCGCAACACGAATAGCCGGTGCGTTGGATGTCGGGGTCAGCGAGAGGCGATGACGATCTCTCTCACGCTTCGTTCATTGACGCCCCTGGCGTCGGTTGTGTATAAGGAAACTCGGCGTTCGCATCAACTGAACTGAGTGGAAATGGAGTGTTATGTCCGCACGCGAATTTCATGATGGCGCGCAAGACGGATTAGTGGCTGTCGAGCCGCTTGATCCGTCGAAGATCTCCTCCTTCAACGACCTGCTCGTCGCGATGGGCAAGACCGCGTTCGGCGGTCGCAAGCTGGGCGAAGCCTTCGAAGTTCTGTGGGCCATGATCCAGGATCCTGATTGCAAGGTCGTCATGACATTGTCCGGCGCGATGACCATCGCCAAGATGGGCAAGATCGTCAGCATGATGATCGATCAAGGCATGGTGCAGTGCGTCGTGTCCACCGGGGCGCTGATCGCCCACGGCCTCAGCGAATCCATGGGCAAGACGCATTACCAGCATCATCCGTCGATGAGCGACGAAGAGCTGTTTCGCAAGGGGTACAATCGCGTCTACGACACGCTGGAAATGGAAGCGAATTTGAATTATGTCGAGCATGTGGTGTCGCAAACGTTGAAGCGGATTGACCACGACCGGCCGCTCTGCTCGGAAATCTTGACACGCGAGTTGGGGAAAACGCTGGCCGAGGAGTATGGCGGCGAAGGAATTCTGAAGAGCGCCTATCTCAAGAATGTGCCGGTGTTCATTCCCGCTTTTACCGATTCCGAAGTCGGCCTCGATGTCGGGACCTGGGCGATGGCTCGGGAAATCGATCGAGCCCGTTCTCAAGCAGGCGGGAAAGGCGATCTGGCCGTCTTGACGGCGATTCATCAGTCCTATCCGTCATTCAATCCCTATCTCGATCTCAACAGTTATGCCGATCACGTGCTCTCGGCGAAGCGGCTGGGCATTTTTACGATCGGCGGGGGTGTCCCCAGGAATTGGGCGCAACAGGTCGGTCCCTATATCGAAATCGGCAACCTGCGTCTGGGGCTCAGCGTGAAGCCGCCTCGATTCCACTATGGAGTCCGTATTTGCCCTGAACCGGACTATTGGGGCGGGCTGAGCGGATGTACGTATCAGGAAGGGCTCTCGTGGGGCAAATTCGTGACTCCAAAGGACGGGGGGCAGTTTGCCGAAGTGCTGAGCGATGCGACGGTCGTGTGGCCGCTTCTGATGATGGGGCTGATGGAGCGTAAACGGAAGAAGGCCGATGGGACCGTCCGTTCATGAGGATGACGGGCGCGCGGGTCGCGTTATCCGCGGTTCTCTGTGGTGTACTCTGGCCCCTGTCGCTGTGGGCCGCGGATGCAACCGAAACCGATGGGCGGGTCAGAGGCCGGGCAAGTGCGCCGGTGACCCTGATCGAATACTCCGATTTTACGTGCGGGTATTGCCTGAAATTTTTCAAGGACACCTGGCCGCGCATTCAAGCCCGCTATGTCGAAACCGGGAAGGTACGGTTTCTCTACCGGGACTATCCCCGCGCCGATCAGGGGCCCGGCGTCGATGCCGCGATGGTGGCGCGTTGCGCCGGCGAACAAGGCAAGTATTGGGCGATGCATGATCGGTTGTTTGCGGAAGGCGGGCGGCTTCACAGCACGGTCTACTTCGAACATGCGGCTGCGATCGGGCTGAATCGAGCCGCGTTTGACCGCTGCCTCAAAGAGGGACGGTATACGAAGTCGATCTTCGAAGATCGGCAAGAGGCCAATCGGTGGGGGTTTCATGGAACGCCGGGCTTCATCCTTATGCGGACGAACAACGAGCCGACCGAAAAGGAGCCGGCGGTTGCGATCCCGGGGGCGTTCCCGTTCGAGATGTTTGCCGAGGAAATCGATCGGTTGCTGGCCGGCGCGCCGCAGTGATACACGATGGGGTCGCGGCTGAGTGCATCGCGACAGCCCGGTTTGTGTTGGATGTCGGGACATATTCATTCTGTTCGTTAGGAAGGTAGGATCGGCTCATGGCGTCACAGTCATTTTGGCCCGTCTCTCATCGGGACGACGATTTTTGGGTCTGCATGTCGTGCTTGGGAGAAGTCTTTTTTCGAAAAGTTCCGATGCCGGATTGCCCATCCTGTCACGGCGTCTCGACGTATGAAGGGTTTACCCTCGACGCGATCCGTGATTGGGGCACCGAGGAACTGATTGCCAAGGCTGTGGCGGCGCAAGCAGCGTCCGCCGCCGCTCAACCTGCCACCGAATCCGCTGCGCCGGTCGAAGCGGCGGATTAATCATTGCCGACCCCGCGAGCGTCTCCGTGCAGGAACCGCGTCCCTTTCTCGTTCACGGCCAATGGAAGCACGGCGAGCGGACGGCTCGCGTCGTCAATCCATTCACCGGGCAGACAATAGCCGAAGTCGTGCAGGCTACGGAGGCCGACGTCGAACAGGCCATCGCATCCACGGCCAATGCGGCGGTGGCGATGGGCAAGCTTCCAGCGCATGCCCGCTACAACATCCTCCAGCAGATCGCTGCGCTCCTCTATCGGCGGCGCGATGAGCTGGCCTCGCTGATCACGGCCGAGGCCGGCAAGCCGATCACCGATGCGAAGCGGGAAGTCAGCCGGGCCGTGCAAACCTTTACTGTTGCGGCCGAGGAGTCCAGGCGAATTCCCGGGGACGTGATTCCGCTCGATTGGACGCCCGGCACCGATTCGCATCTGGGCATCATGCGGCGCGTTCCGATCGGCCCTATTCTCGGCATTACCCCGTTCAATTTTCCGTTGAATTTGGTGGCGCACAAAGTCGCGCCGGCACTCGCCGCCGGCAATCCGATCCTCATCAAGCCGGCCCCGCAGACACCGCTGACGGCGCTGTTGCTGGGCGAGATCGCATGGGAAGCAGGGGTCCCTCCGGGCGGCCTCAATGTGGTGCCCTGTGACAACGTGCTCGCGGAACGGATGGTGGCGGACCCGCGGTTCAAACTGTTGAGTTTCACCGGCAGCGCGGCGGTCGGTTGGATGTTGAAAGCCAAATGCGGCAAGAAGAAAGTCACGCTCGAACTCGGGGGCAATGCGGGCGTGGTGATCGAGCCTGATGCGGATCTCGACCTGGCGGCCCAGCGCTGCGCTGCGGGAGGATTCGGCTATGCCGGGCAGACCTGCATCTCCGTGCAACGGGTGTTCGTCCACCAGTCGGTGGTGGAGGCGTTCACGACAAAGCTCTTGATCCACGTCGCGCGGCTGAAGGCCGGCGATCCGACCGACGAGATGACGACCATCGGTCCTGTGATCGATCCGGGGGCCGCCCACCGTATCGAGAACTGGATCAGCGACGCCGTGGCCCAAGGCGCGCGGGTGTTGCTAGGCGGCAAACGGATGGGGTCGGTCGTCGAGGCGACAGTGCTGGCGAACGTCACCCCGGATATGAAGGTGTCGTGTGAGGAGGTGTTCGGCCCCGTCGTCACGGTGACGCCGTACCGTCAGCTCAGTGACGCGATCGCTCTGCTCAATCAATCGGAGTATGGGCTGCAAGCCGGCCTGTTCACGCAGGACGTGAACAAGATCTTTTACGCCTTTCGCCATCTCGAAGTCGGGGCGGTACTGGCGAATGAAATTCCCACATTCCGCGCCGACCATATGCCCTATGGAGGGGTGAAAGATTCCGGTCTGGGGCGCGAAGGGATCAGCGCCGCGATCGAAGACATGACGGAACCTCGGCTGCTGGTGTTGAACGTGAAAGACCCGTCCGGCTCGGCGTGAAAAATTTCATCGGCGGATATTGCGAAGCGGAAACATTCTTGATACAACAGCACGCCTTGTGTCGGAACATGATCTGGTCCGTTCGTTCGTCAGGCCTGTGTCGTCGCAAGCCTCACCGACAAACCAAAACACCAGATCCATCACGCTGAAACAACCAGACGAAAGGGATGACGATGGTACCAACGCGTATGTTTTTGACGAGAGGGGTGGGGGTCCACAAAGAAAAACTGGCGTCCTTCGAGGAGGCGTTACGCAGCGCCGGTGTGGCTTACTGCAACCTCGTCAGCGTGTCTTCCATTTTGCCGCCGAACTGCAAAATCGTCCCTCGGAAGCGCGGAGAGAAACTCCTGAGTCCGGGTGAAATCACATTTTGTGTCATGGCACGGTCCGAAACGAATGAGCGCAACCGCCTCGTGTCCGCCTCCGTCGGGCTGGCGAAACCCACGGATCGTCATGGCTACGGGTATTTGTCGGAGCACCATGCGCACGGTGAGACAGACGAGGAAACCGGAGAATACACGGAGGATCTCGCGGCCCAGATGTTGGCGACCACGTTGGGCGTCGAGTTTGACCCGAATGTCGCCTGGAAAGAGCGCGAGCAGGTGTTTAAGATGGGCGGCAAAATCGTGAGGACCTTGAATATCACTCAATCGGCCGTCGGCAAGCCGGGCAAGTGGACCACAGTCATCGCGCTGGCGGTCTTCATTCCTTGAGAAAGTGTCCTTAAACATTCCCGCCGCTGATCGCGCCACCCCCGCGTCTACGGGGCTGAGCGAGCGGCGCAGGTGATGGAGCGAACTCATGACGCTTCCCGCCGGCTGGGAAGGCCCGGAGCAAAACTTTCTCGGGCTCGATGAGCCCTGGTGCCATCCGGACAGGGCCGGTGTCTATGTCTTGCCGGCTCCCTACGAACATACCTCCAGTTACATACTCGGATCGGATCGCGGCCCCTCCGCCATTCTCGAAGCCTCCTGCCAGGTGGAGTTCTACGACGAGCAGCTTCGGTGCGAACCCTATCGCGAATGGGGCGGCATCGCGACTGCCTCGGCGTTGGATCTCGGCGGAAAAGTCGATGGTGACGCCGTCGATGCGATCGAACGATTTGTCGCGCCGCATGTCGGGACCGGCCGATTTCTGGTGACCTTGACGGGAGAGCATACCGGCGCGTTGGGCGCCATCCGCGCCCATGCCAAACGCTATCCTTCCATGTGTGTCGTACAGATCGATGCCCATGGCGATTTGCGTGAGGCGTACCACGGCAACCCGTTCAGCCATGCCAGCGTGATGGCGCGGGTGGTGGAGGACGGGCTCCCGCTGGTGCAGGTCGGTATCCGGTCCATCAGCTCCGAGGAAATCGGGCGCCTTGAAAAGACAGAGCGGATCACCACATTTTTCGCCGCGAATATCCTGGATCCTTGCGGCCCCTATGCAGGCCACGCGTCCCGATGGATTCCCGACGTGGTGGCGGCCTGTCGGAGGCCGGTCTATCTGACGTTCGACTGCGATGGGCTGGATGCGTCGATCGTGCCGGCATTAGGTACGCCGGAACCGGGCGGATTGGGTTGGTACGATACGCTCAATCTGGTGGCCGCCTTGGCAAATGGTCCCGGCATCGTCGGCATGGATGTGAGCGAAATCGCCCCCATCGACGGGTTCGTCGCGCCGCAATTTTCCATTGCTCGATTGATCTACCGCATGCTCGGCCGCGTGAGGGCCGGCCGCCGCGTGCACTGAGCCGAATACTGAAACAAGCCGTCCGCGTTGTTCTCGCCCTAGACTGACCTCCCGTGGATCAACCAATCCGCATCAACAAATTCTTCACGGAACAGGGGATCTGCTCCCGGCGCGAGGCGGATCGGTTGGTCGAGTCCGGGGCCGTCACGGTCAACGGCCGGATAGCCAAGCTGGGCGATCGTGTGGGCCCGGCGGACGTCATCGCCCGGGACGGGCAGGTGATTCCCTGGGGGAAGCCGCCCCTTTATATCAAGTATCACAAGCCGGTCGGCGTGACGACGACCAGCGAAGCCCATGTGAAGCGGAATATTATCGCGGAAATCGGCCATCCGGAGCGGATCTTTCCGATCGGGCGGCTGGATAAAGATTCATCCGGTCTGATTCTTTTGACGAACGACGGCAACATTGTGAACGAGATTCTGCGCACCGAATTCGGCCATGAGCGGGAATATGTGGTCGATGTCGACCGGCCGTTCGACGATTCATTTCTGGAGCGGATGTCCCAGGGCGTGATTGTACTCGGTAGCCAAACCCAACCATGCCGGACCAGCCGGGCCGGGCGCAATCGGTTCCGCATTGTGTTGACCGAGGGCCGCAACCGGCAAATCCGGCGGATGTGCCAGGGGTTGGGCTATCGGGTGACGAGTCTACACCGAGTCCGGATCATGCACATCACGGTGAAGGGGCTGGGGGTTGGAGAGTGGACGGAGCTGACCAAACAGGAGCGGGATCAATTGCTGGACGCGGTGGGCCGCGCCGGAAATTAAGCGGGATCTGTTGAGCCGGTTGACCTGAGCTAGCTGTGCAATTCTCGCCGGGCTGCATGGACGATGGCGAGGACCGCCGGATGTTTGAGCCGCCGCTCGGCGGTAATCGCGTAGAAATAGTGCTTCACCGAGTCCAGGCGTCCGACCACCTGCACCTGGTACTGACGGCAGATTTCCTTCTCGATCGCGGTGGCGCCGGGAAAAATCCCGTATCCATCCTGCCCGAATGCCTTGAGCGTCATGCTGTCATCGAATTCGCCGACGATGTTGGGAGTCAGTTCGCGCTGCGCCAGCCATGGGTTCAGCAGCTGTCGGAGCATCGCCTCAGCTGTCGGCAGAAGCATCGGGGCACCCTGTAACGATTGTGGAAAGCTGCGGCGATACCGCACCGCCAGCGTCGCCGTCGCGAACAGGGTCACTCCGGACTCGCCCAAGAGGTGGTTATAGATTCGAACGTTGCTGTTTGGCGGGGCCGGGGTATCGGCGATGACCAGATCCAACTCGTGCACGACCAGATCAGTCAACAAAAATGGCAGCTTGTCCTCTCGGCATATCAAGAGTGTCGACGGATCCACCTTCAGGGCTGATCTCAGAAATTGAGTGGCGAGCGGTTTCGACACCAGATCCGCCATGCCGACGACCAATCGGGAAGGGTGCCCATTCGTCCCGTGCCCCTTCACCGTGCGCAGCAACTCTTGTCCGGTTGCGAAGATGTCTTCCGCGTACTTGAACACCACCCGTCCCATCTCCGTCATGACGAGGCGGCGTCCTGTGCGGACGAACAGTTGTTCTCCCAAGGCTTGTTCCAGGAGCATGATCTGTCCGCTGATCGTCGGCTGGGCCAGATGGAGTTCCGCACACGCCTTGGCCACCGTGCCATGTTTGGCGACGGACCAGAAATACAGCAGGTGGTGATAGTTCAGCCAATCCATACGGCCCTAGGCGTCGGGGTCGGGGGACACTATACATCGGATTAGCCGATAACTCCAATCCGTTTTATCTATTTTTAAAAATGAGCAGGAGATTGCTACTGTGGGCGCCGTTCGCCCCCGTAGTACAAACGAAAAAAGGAGCATCCTGCGTGATCGCCCTGGTATTGGCCCTTGTGA
>JAYWIP010000024.1:0-4989 GCA_039794465.1 Nitrospira sp. | reverse complement strand
TGAGTTTCAGTGCTTTCTCCGGTGCCAGGCGCTTCATCACCGAGACGGACTCGCCTGAGACCGCGAGCATCAGCTCGGCGAGCTGGCGGAGCCGGTCTTTATATTCTGGATTGGGGGCAGCCATAGTCGTTCTTGTGATGGGGGCGATTATAACGGAGATATCTCCGGCGGGCCAAGAGGCTTGCAGTGTCGGAGGAAGGGGGTCGGGAGCGGTGCCCTTTTCCACGCTTCTCTTGACGAGACGTAGGTCCTACCCCATTGCCAAGGACTCTCTTGGTATGTCATCTGGTACAGGGGCGATGATCTTCGAGGTGCCCATCCATTGACTGCGTTCGTTGATCAATCTGACAGGAATATGCCGAAAGATACCCCGCCGTCCGATGATGTCCGTGAGCATCTGGTCGAGGTCGCCGACATTCTCGGCAAGGTCCTGGATACGACGGTCAGGATTCCCGGTACGTCACTCTATATCGGATTAGATCCGTTGATCGGGCTCATTCCCGGCATCGGCGATGCCTTGGCCAATCTGATCGGCACGCTGATCCTGGGCATTGCGGCCCGCTTGCGGCTGCCACGGATTGTGTTGGCGCGCATGAGCCTGAATCTGTTGATCAACGGAACGGTCGGCGCCGTCCCCATCATCGGTGATCTGTTTTCGGTCTGGTTCCAGAGCCACGCAAGAAACGCAACGCTGCTGCGGGAGGCCGCGCTGAAGCCGGATCGTGAGACGCGGCCGGATTGGCTTTATGTCGGAGGATTCGTCGGAGGGACGGTCCTGCTCATGCTGCTCTTGATCGCCGGCGTAGTCTGGCTGATTGCCAAGCTGTGGACGATGATTGGATCGTGATAGGAATGGAGAATCAGGTTGTGCTATACATCAGCTCTTCCAGACGGATCGAACTGCCGAACACGTTCTTCGCATAATTTCATGGAACGAGAAGTGAAGACCTACGTGCTGAAGAGGCCGGCCGATGAGGCCGTGCCCCGTACCCTCTCCATCGATTACGCCGCTTCATTGAATCCGCAACAATTGGCCGCGGTCACAGCGGGAGACGGGCCGGCGCTGGTGATCGCCGGCGCCGGCAGCGGTAAGACACGCACGCTCGTCTATCGTGTGGCCTATCTGATCGATTCCGGCGTCGATCCCTCGAACATCTTATTATTGACCTTCACGCGCAAGTCGGCGCAGGAAATGCTGGAGCGTGCGGGCGACTTGATTGGCGCGAGAAGCCAGCGGGTGTGCGGCGGTACCTTCCATTCCGTGGCGAACATGTTGCTGCGGCGCTATGGCCGATCGGTCAACGTGGAACCGGGGTTCACGATCCTGGACCGCGGCGACGCGGAAGATCTGATCGCACTGTGCCGCGCGCAGTTGGGGCTCAACGAAAAAGACAAGCGGTTTCCCCGCAAGGGGACGATCATGGAAATGATCAGCAAGAGCGAGAATACGCTCCGCAGTCTCGATGACATTCTGATAGAGGAGTTCAGTCATTTTGCCGATCATTTGGAAGATGTGAAGCGGTTACAGCAGGCGTATCAGTCGGCAAAACGGCAGAAGCAATTATTGGACTACGACGATTTGTTGGTGATGCTACGGCAGCTGTTGTCGGTGGACGAAGCGTCCCGCGCGACGATTTCCCGCCAGTACCGCTATCTCCTGGTGGATGAGTATCAAGACACGAATCGGCTGCAGGCCGAAGTGATCCGTCTGCTGGCGAATGCGCACAACAACGTGATGGTCGTCGGCGATGATTCGCAATCGATCTATGCGTTCAGAGGCGCCACGTTCAAAAACATCATGGAATTTCCGACGCTCTTCCCCGGCACGACCGTCTACAAGCTGGAGGAAAATTATCGCAGCACGCAGCCGATCCTGAATCTGGCGAATCGCATTATCGAGGAGGCGGCGGAGAAGTATACGAAGCGCCTGTTTACCAGAAAGATCGACGGGCCGTTGCCGGCGCTGGTCGAGGCGGCCGGAGAAAATGCGCAGTCGCGGTTCATCGCGCAGAAGATTCTCGAATTGCGCGAGGAAGGTGTGCCGTTGAGCGAAGTGGCGGTACTGTTCCGTTCGAGTTTCCATTCGTTCGACCTGGAGATCGAACTCTCCCGGAGGGGACTGCCTTTCCTGAAACGCGGTGGAGTGAAGTTCATCGAGACGGCCCACGTCAAGGATTTGCTGGCGCATGTGCGGGTGGTGGCCAATCCATTAGATGCGGTGAGCTGGCACCGGGTGCTGATGCTGGTGGAGGGAGTCGGGCCGAAAAAGGCGCAGGACCTCCTTGCTGCGATCGTGAAGGCCGATCGGCCGTTCGACGTCTTGCGCGGGGTCTCCGGCCGCTCGGGGCAGGGACTCAAGAATCTGGCGACCACATTGGAAGGCCTAGCCGGTGCCGACGACCGGTCACCGTCTGAACAAGTGAATCACATTTATGAATACTATCTCCCGATCTTGAAAGATCAGTACGACGACTATCCCAAGCGGACGAGAGACCTTGATCATCTCCACACGATAGCCGAAAACTATTCCGGCATCGACGAATTTCTGGCCGACTTGGCGCTGGAACCGCCGGACGGCAGTGCGGTGGATGTCGACGCACCGGATCGTGACGATGAGCGGATGGTGCTGTCCACGATTCATTCGGCAAAAGGGCTGGAGTGGCAATGTGTCTTCGTGATCTGGGTTGTCGATGGCCGGTTTCCGTCCGCCTATTCCTTTCTCACGGACGACGAATTGGAAGAGGAGCGCCGATTGTTCTACGTGGCCGTGACGCGGGCCAAACGGCATTTGTTCATGACCTATCCGATCAATGTCTTCGACAAAGCCAGCGGGATGCTGCTCTCGAAACCTTCCCGTTTCCTCGATCCTGTGTCCTCAGATCTTCTCGATGTTCTCGCGCTGGTCGAAGAAGGTGGACGAGAGGATTGGGGATCGTCGCGGTACCAGGATTACTAGTTGCGATCATCGATCAGATCTCTGCGAGTTCTTCGCGGGCACGGCATCCATAGTCCGCTCCTTTGGCCAGGCATGACATATCTCATTCGATTTGTCGTCGTGTGGAGTTGTTGGGTCGGCGGAGCTGCTGTCGAGGCTGGTCCGCTGCCATCGGGCCATGGAGGAGCTTCGAAGGCTTCGGCATGGGAGCGGCTGATTGTGGAAGCGGACCGGCTTCATCTGCCCACGAATTTTCTCAAGGAGATTCCGGCGGATTTTATTCAGTTTGAATTCGACGATCTTCAGACCTATGCGGCGGAGTACCATCCCGATGAGCATCGCATGGTTCTCAATCGCTCGCTATCGTTTAACGGTGCGGCACGGACGCTCAAGCCGCTTGCCAAGATGACGCATAAGGAGCTGGAAGTCTTCTATCATGAACTGTTTCACGCCTATATGGACTTTCTTGCCGCTTCCGACACGCGTACGGCGGGAACCGGACAGGGGTCGAATGGACTGATGGCTTTTGCGCGGTCACAGCAAGTCTGCCGGTATGCAGATGTGACCATCGTGCCGATTGCGCAGCGCCCCCATGAGGTGGAGGTGCGCTACTTGACTGAAGCAGAATCGTGGGAAGCACTCAACGAAACATGGGCGGTCTTTATCGGCTGGGCGATATGGAATCAGCTTGAGGTGCAACAAAAGGGTCGAGGGTCACTGTGGCAGCATCCTCGTCAGAGGGAGCAATGGGTACGTCGTCTTGAGGCCGCGTTTCTGAACGGAGAGTTTCGCGGGTATTATGTGCCACAGGATAGTTCTGAACGGCGGATCGCTCGCAAGAGATTTCTGGCCAAGCAGTCCCAACTGACCTGGCGCGAGGCAGAGGTGCTGCTGAGTCAAGTATTTGGTTTCACTGGAGAATCTATTCAATTGATCAAGCAATCGGTTGGCTCATCAAAGTTCACAGATACCTCGCCGGCTTGCCAGGGGTGAACAAGATCGGAAGAAAAAAGACAGATAGGCCCAATCCCCTCTTGACATGACAGGACTTCATCAATAGAATCCAGCATTTCCAAATCGGCTTGTCCGGCACATCAGCAAATGAGTCCTCATGATTGAGGAAGAGAGAGCTGTGTGCGGAGAGGCTTGTGCATATTTTCTCGCGGAGGGCGCGAGAACAAATTGAGAATTTTCTCAGAAGGTTTTGGTGTCGGGAAATCCAGTAAGGTGTTGCGGGCAGGTACCCAAGTGGCCAAAGGGGGCAGACTGTAAATCTGCTGGCTGATGTCTTCCAAGGTTCGAATCCTTGCCTGCCCACCAAACCGCGCTTGCGTGGGCCGGCGAACTCAAAATGGAGTGAGCCGGATAAAAGCCGCCGGTGTTCTGATTCAGCTTGCTCGCTCCGGAGCCGCTCATATGGTTCTTGGCGACGGGATAAAACCCGCAAGTCTGTTTTTATAGCGTCGCTCATGCCGGCGAGCATACGAATGGGCGAGCCGGAGATACACCAGAGAGTTGATTGGTTTGAGGAAGCCTGTGCACGGACAATGAACAGAAGGCGGGCGTAGCTCAGTGGTAGAGTTCCAGCCTTCCAAGCTGGCTGTCGTGGGTTCAAATCCCATCGCCCGCTCCAAGAGGAAACGTGAAGCGTCAACCGTCATTCGTAAAGCGTGTGGGAAGTGGGGACAGCGGCGCGGTTCTACGATTGACGATTCACGAGTGACGAATGACGAGTTGTGACGCCCACGTAGCTCAGTTGGTAGAGCACGTCCTTGGTAAGGACGAGGTCACGCGTTCGATCCGCGTCGTGGGCTCCATGCCAAGCTTCGCTTGGGCCGCGCCCTTCGATCAAATGGGCGCGGATAAGTTGTGTGCCTTCAGTAACTAGAAAGGCGTGCTCGACCTGGAGCGCTGCTGCTGATGCGAGACGGGATAACACCTCCAGTGTATTGAGAAAAGGAGAGACGTATGGCGAAGGCGAAATATGAGCGGAAGAAGCCGCACGTGAACATCGGGACGATCGGGCACGTGGACCACGGGAAGACCACGTTGAC
>JAYWIP010000023.1:0-4109 GCA_039794465.1 Nitrospira sp. | reverse complement strand
TCCGCTCCTCCCAGATTCCCATCCGGATGACGTCGTACCGGTCCCTGTCCGATGCAGGGGGTACTCCCTCACCTGCCCCGGTGCAATCATTCGATCGCTCCATTGTCTTGGCACAACTCCGGACATCTCGAAAGATGGACATCTGCCGGAGCACACCAACTGCTGCGCTGGTCACCGCGGATCAATTGTCGCTGACCCTGCCGATTCCTCCGAGCATCAACAAGCACTATGCCACGGTGAACGGCCGGCGGCTTTTATCCTCTGCCGGGCGCGCGTACAAAGCAGCGGTGGGCCGGCAGGTCTGGCTGGCCCTGGCGCAATCGCCCGCTCGGGTGTCTCTGATGGAGCGGCTGCAGTCTGGCTCACTCGCATTTTGCGTTCGCTTCTTCTTCACCACCGCCCTTCGGCGCGACCTGGACAGCGGCCTCAAAATCACCCAGGACGCGATTTGCGAGGGGCTTGGGATTAATGACAACCGGATCGTGGAAACTCATTTGTACAAGATGGTG
This sequence comes from Nitrospira sp., assembly GCA_039794465.1. Lineage (GTDB taxonomy): Bacteria > Nitrospirota > Nitrospiria > Nitrospirales > Nitrospiraceae > Nitrospira_D. The sequence continues at coordinate 3,600 of JAYWIP010000023.1, read as the reverse complement.
GACAAGTTGCACCCGCGCATCGAAGTGTCCCTCTCTCTCGCTGAAGATTCTGCCGCTCTGTGATCCAAGGGAACGAACTATCCGGTGCTAATCCGCATGCCGTTGGCCATCCCATGAGAGACTGGTTTCTCTGGTATGTCCAGCAGGTTGAGCAAAGGAAGGATTGGGCGATGTATCGCAACCGCTATCTGTGCCCCTGCTGCTTCATACCAACGCTGAATGCGCGCGCCGCGTATGACGTCTGCAAGATCTGTGACTGGGAGGACGACGGACAGGACTCCAACGATGCAGATATCATCCGGGGAGGGCCGAACGGCGACTACTCCCTCCGCGAAGCACGGGACAATTTCGCGCAGCACTTCACCATGTATCGGCCTACAGATATGCGTCCGTTTATCTTTGAACAGATGGATCGCCGGTTCAAGGAACACTTGTACACAATCCTGAACGATGCCGTAACCGACGGGACTGAGGATGGATGGCGTCGCGCCTTGGAGTCTGAGACGGAGTTGTCCTCGACCCGAGCCAGAGAGAACGGCCTGAATTACTGACATCCTGGAAGCAGCCCCCAGTTCTGCTCCGGATACCTTGGCAGAGCAACCTGGGATCGGATCCTGGATCCATACGTCCCGGCTTATTATTCATAGCGCAGGGCGTCGATCGGATTGAGACGGGAGGCTTTGTTGGCCGGGTAGAGGCCGAAAAACAGCCCGACGGCGAGGGAAAAGACGAATGCGGCAGCCACGGTGTCCGCGGAGATGATGGTCGGCCAGCCGGCTATCACGGTCGTCACACGGGCGCCCAGCACTCCAAAGACAATGCCCAGACAGCCGCCAGCCAGACTAATTGTCATCGCCTCAATCAAGAACTGCGCCAGAATGTGTCGCCGTTTGGCTCCCACCGCCATGCGCACCCCGATTTCCTTCGTCCGTTCCGTAACCGAGACCATGAGAATGTTCATGATCCCAATCCCGCCGACCAGTGCGGCGATGGATGCGATCGCCAGCAGCAAGTGCGTGAGTGTCTGACTCGTGGTTTCATACGTAGCGGCCAAATCCAACTGTGTCCTGATGCTGAAATCGTCCGGCTTATCCTCCGTCAGTCGGTGGCGGTCTCGCAGAATCTGTCGGATATATTCGACTGCCGTCGGAATATCATCCCGTGCAAAGGTGGATAGCGAGATCGCTTCTACTGACCCATAAAATTTCGCTCCGTGCACTTTGCGCTGCGCCGTCGAGAAAGGAATAAACACGATATCGTCCTGATCGGATCCAGCCGGTGCTGCCCCTTTCGCTTGAAGTACTCCGATCACCAGAAAGGGAATCTGCTTGATCACCACAGTTGATCCGACCGGATTCTCATTCTGGTGGAACAGTCTCTCGACCACAGTTTGGCCGATTACGGCCACGGCCGAGCCCTTGTCCATCTCGACTTGACTGAAGTATTCTCCATCGGCCAGTTCCCACCCACGTACGGCAAAACATCCTGGATTGATTCCAACAACCGGGAGGCGCCAGTTGAAGTGGCCATGTATTACCTGCACCGGGTCGCGCCTGCCCCAACAGACTTCCTGAATCGCGGGAACTCGCTTCTGGATCTCGACTGCGTCGGTAATCGTCAGCGTCACAGCGCTCGCTTGAGAGGCACGCACCGCGCCCACCTGCTGGGAACCCGGCATCACCACGATAACGTGGTTACCCATCGTCTCCACTTGCCGTTCAATTGCGCGTTGGGCCCCCGCCCCAATGCTGGATACCAACACAACCGCAACCACACTGATCAGGATGCCCAGGATGGAGATGCCGGTCCGAACGCGATTCCGGTTCAAAATGAGCAGCGCCCCCTTAAAGCTCTGCAGTACAAACCAGCCCATCACTCCACCCCACTGCCAGTCAAGCTGCCAGAGGAGTTGGAGTTGCGAGCAGACATTACTCGTACCGCAGCGCGTCGATGGGATTGAGACGGGCGGCTTTGTTGGCCGGGTAGAGGCCGAAAAACAGCCCGACGGCGAGGGAAAAGACGAATGCGGCAGCCACGGTGTCCGCGGAAATGATGGTCGGCCAGCCGGCAATCACGGTCATCACACGGGCGCCCAGGACTCCAAAGACAATGCCCAGACAGCCGCCCACCAGACTGATCGTCATCGCCTCGATCAAGAACTGCACCATGATATGACCCCGCTTGGCTCCCACCGCCATACGCACGCCGATTTCCCTGGTCCGCTCCGTGACCGAGACCAACAGAATGTTCATTATGCCGATGCCGCCCACTAGGAGCGAGATCGACGCAATGGTGAACAACATGACTGTCATCGTCTCACTTGTCCCTTCCTGAACTTTTCCGATATCGACCTGCGTGCGGATGAAGAAATCATCATCCTGGTCCGGCTGAAGCCGATGCCGCTGCCGAAGCACCTCACGAATCTGCTCCACCGCCGGCGCGAGATCGTCCGTTCGCTCTGTCGAGGCGAATAAGGCCCCGACCGAGCTAAGAAATTGCGTGCCGAAGACCTTCCGCTCCGCGGTGGTGAAGGGGATAAAAATAATATCGTCCTGATCTGAGCCCTGAGCCGACTGCCCTTTGGGCGCCAGGACACCGATCACGCGAAACGGCATGTTCTTGATGCGGATCACCGCTCCGACCGGCTCTTCGCCGGCATCGAAGAGATTCTCGACTATTGTCTGCCCGAGCAGCGCCACAGAGGCGGCGGTATCCATATCCTGTTGAGTAAACGGCCCCCCGCTTGTAAACGACCAGTCGCGGATCGTTAGATAGCTGGGCGAGACGCCGTTGACTGTTCCGTTCCAATTCTTGTTCCCGTTGACGATCTGCATAACGTCCCGCTTACCCCACCCTGTGTCGCGCAACAATGGAATGCGTTTCCTGAGATCGATGCCGTCAGACACCGTCAAGGTCACGGCACCTCCGTGACCGCCGCGCACCCCGCTGCTGGTCATGGAGCCGGGCAGCACCATGATGACATTGGTGCCCATGGTGGCCACCCGTTGCGCCACGGCTGCCTTGGCCCCTTCTCCGATGCTGACCATCGCAATCACGGCACCGACCCCGATCACGATTCCCAGCATGGTCAAACCGGCTCTGAGCCGGTTGCGGCCGAGAATCCGAACGGCCGTCCACACGGTGAGGAGAATGAAGGCGGGCATCAGGCTCCTGACGGCGACAGACGTGCGACGGGTTGCGTCCGGCGGTCCGATTGGACGCGACCGTCTTTGATCACGACCTCCCGCCCTGCATAGGCGGCGATATCCGTTTCGTGCGTCACGAGAATGATCGTCATGCCTTGCTCTTTGTTCAAGGCATCGAGAATCGCCATAATTTCCCGGCTCGATTCGGTGTCCAGGTTGCCGGTGGGTTCGTCGGCCAGGAGGAGAGAAGGTCCGGCCACCAATGCCCGCGCAATCGCGACGCGCTGCTGTTGGCCTCCTGAAAGCTGTGTCGGGTAATGCCCCTCCCGCCCTTGCAGGCCGACACGGCTCAAGGCACTCGTCGCCATCGCCCGTTGTTCACGCAGCGACACTCCACGATAAAACAGAGGCAATTGCGCATTCTCCAACGCGCTGGTCCGGGGAATCAGATTGA
>JAYWIP010000022.1:0-2535 GCA_039794465.1 Nitrospira sp. | reverse complement strand
GTTTCACCTGGACCTTCTGCCCGGTAATGACGCACCGGCTCGTGCGCGGCTATGCGCTCGACATGACCACGATCCATGAGGCGCAACAGGAGCTCCGGCGCACCGCCGCTCAGTTGCAGGAAAGCAATCGGCAGCTCGACGAGGCGCTGACCACCGCGCAAGAGTCGGTGCGGACCAAGGCGGCATTTCTGGCCACGATGAGTCATGAACTCCGCACACCGATGAACGGTGTCATCGGCATGACCAGTCTGCTGATGGAGACGACGCTGTCAGCGGAACAACAGTCTTATGCGGAGACGATCCGGCAGTGCGGCGAATCGCTGCTGCACCTGATCAACGACGTGCTTGAATGCAGCAAGATCGAAGCCGGCAAGCTGGAACTGGAGCGCATCGACTTCAACCTCCGCACAGCCGTCGAAGAGGTGCTGGCTCAATTCGCCGGGCGGGCGGAGACCACGGGGCTCGAATTGACCGGACTGGTCCACGCCACAGTGCCCACCGCCCTACAGGGCGATCCTGGACGGCTGCGGCAAGTGCTGACAAACTTGGTCGGCAACGCGCTCAAATTCACGGAGAAGGGCGAGGTATCCCTGCAAGCCTTTCTGGAGCAAGAAACGCAGGAAGACGCCGTCATTCGCTTCGAAGTCACCGATAGCGGCATCGGCATCGCGCCGGAGGCGACATCCAAATTGTTTCAGCCATTCGTGCAAGCGGACAGCTCGACGACCAGAAAATACGGCGGCACGGGCCTTGGGCTCTCGATCTCCAAACAATTGGTCGAACTGATGGGCGGGCGCATCGGTGTCACAAGCGAACCCGGCCGTGGCAGCACGTTTTGGTGCACAGCCCGGTTCACCAAACAGGCCGGTTCCCCTCTCGCGATTCTTCCTTCGAGCGACCTCGAAGGCCGCCGGATTCTGATCGTAGACGACAACGAATCCAACCGCATGATCCTGCACCATCTCGTAACCGGATGGGGCATGATCGACGACGTGGCGAAAGACGCGGAAGAGGCATTGCAGCGGGTCAAAGAGGCCGCTGCCCACGGAATCTCATACGACCTGGCTATTCTCGACGTGATCATGCCCGGCAAGGACGGGCTGCAACTGGCCAGGGAATTCCGTCGCGACCCTGCCGGAGCGGGCATGCGGATCGTGGTGCTGACCTCATTGCTTCAACGCGGCCACGCCGAACAAGCCCGCCAGGCCGGAGCTATGGGCTACCTACCGAAACCGGTGCGTCACGACCAGCTACGCGAGTGCCTCCGCACTGTCTTAGGAATTGCATGCGAGATTGAGCCTGAGCCCGGGTATCTCGCGCCGGCCACGCCGCAGCTCGTGACCAGACATACCTTGGCCGACCATCGGCCGCGGCAGCGTATTCTGATCGTTGAAGACAACCTCATCAATCAGAAGCTCGCCGTCCGCATGGCGGAAAAACTCGGATATCAGGCGTTCGTTGTCGAGAACGGAGAGGAGGCGCTCAAGGCCTTGGAGACGGAGGATTTTGCCGTCATCATTATGGATTGCCAGATGCCGGTCATGGACGGGTTCGAGGCCACGCGGCGCATTCGAGAACGTGAATCGTCGCTCGTGAAGCGTGAAGCGCCTAACGAGATACGAGATGCGAGCGACGAACGACGCACGGCACACATTCCGATCATCGCTGTCACCGCCAACGCCATGCAAGGCGACCGGGAACACTGTCTCGCCGCCGGCATGGACGATTACCTCGCCAAACCGATCCAGATGGAGACCTTGCGAGCGGTGCTGCACCGCTGGGCCGCACCGTCTACGGCGCGGGACACGGTCTCCAGTCTTCCTGCCCAGGACCACAATATCGCGTGCGGGGTCTTCGATCCGGCCTCCATGTTCCGCAACATCGGCGAAGACAACCATCTGTTTGCCCAACTCGTGGAAATGTTCCTGGATCAGTATCCGGCGATGCTGGCCAGCATCAAAGAGGGGCTGATCCAGGCAGACAGCGTGGCGGTCGAGCGCACCGCGCATTCCTTGAAAGGTACGGCGGGCAATTTGTGCGCACCGGAAGTGGTGCTGGCAGCCAGCCGCCTCGAAGCCCTCGGCCATCTTGGCGCGCTGCAAGACGCGCCGCCGATTTACGCTCACCTGGAACAGGAAGTACTGCGCCTCGTGCAAGCCCTCGGCCCTTTCCGACGGGGATACCTTCCCAACACGCAAGCCGCCTGAGCCGGAGCCTGCACACCCCGGCCGTCACACATTCAACAGAACGGCGGCCGCATGCGGTTCTCCACACCGGTTATGGTGATCAAGTTACTGTTCACGTCGTAAGCTCATGTGCCGGCGGTTCAGCGGCGACAACCCTTGAATCGGGACCGGCGGCCCGAATGTGTGTGTGCAAGACCTGCCCGGTTCTTTGCCCCCTGCTTGTTCTTTTCGCGCGATTGGACGACAATTTCAGCCATCCGTAGCAGACGGCTCTTGTTTGCCTTTCGATTTGACGAAGCCGGCTGTTGACAGGCATAACGGTCGCCACTAGGGTGTGCGCGCCCACATT